>JACDAV010000167.1 GCA_013695255.1 Chloroflexota bacterium | reverse complement strand
ACGGAGATCGCCGCCCCGGGCACGCGGAGCAGCCCGGTCGGGCCCGCCCGAACGTCGCCGCGCAGGAGGTCCGGTTGGGACGCGGTCCCGAGAATCGGGACGGGGCGCGTGTGCGGGACGGCGGCGGGGATCGCTCCGACGCTGATCCACTCGGCGACCCCCAGCCGCTCGGAGAGCTCGACGAGGTCGGCAGCAAGCGTCCGCCAGCGGTCGTCCGGCTCGGCCCCCGAGAGAACGAGGACGTCCCGGCCCTCGACGACCGTCGCGCGCAGCAGGAGCTCCGGCCAGGTGAGCTCCGCCAGGCGCCCGTCGACGATCTGGAGCGTCGGCCGGCGGGAGCGATAGTCGTACAGCTGATCATTGTCGAACGTCGCCAGCACGCGGCCACCCTGTGCCAGTTGTGCGACGGCCGCGGTCGCGGCGGATCCGGCGTCCACCCAGCCGTCGAGCGCGGCGACGAGTGAAGGGGCGATCAGCTCGCTCGCCGCGGTTTGATCGAGTCGGTAGAGCGCCACGGGCCAAGGATAGGCGACCTGCCCAGGCGGGCTGCGGGACGCGGTCCGGGCGCGCCGCGGCGATCGCCCCAGGCGGCCGCGCCGGACGTCGGTCCGGGTCGAATCGACAGCTTCGCTAGAATCGGGTCACGGGCGGCCCTGGACGATCGCGGGGGCCCTGCCCGCGTCAACCGGGCGGCGCCATGAAGCGACTTCGGCAGGACCTCGATCACCTCACGAGCGCCGGACTGCTCGTGGCCGCCGGCGTCACCGCCATCACCGGTCTCATCGCCGACCTGTGGGACCTGAACGACTTCTGGTATCACACGGTCTCGGGCTACGTGATGGGCGCGCTGGCCATTGCCCACGTCCTGTTCAACTGGCGGACGCTGGTCAGCTATCTGCGTTTCCGGCTTCGAGGCCCGGCGCGGCCCGAAGGGCGGCCCTCACCCCGACCGGTCGCGACGTTGCCCGCGCCACTGATCGCCGAACCGCAGCCGGCCCCTCCGATGATGGCGGCGGCCGGTCGAGCGGTCCTGTCGCGCCGGGGGTTGCTCGGTGCCGGGATCGGCGGCGCCGTGGGCCTCGCGCTGGGTCGCGGTCTGCGGCAGCCGCCCCCGATCCCGGCCGGGTCCGACGTCGGTGTCGTCTATCACGAGTGGAGCAAGCCGGGCATCGTGGACACGCTCGGGACCGTGGCCAACTGGGGCCAATCCGTGCCGCTCTACAAGCGCTATCCGGGGGCGCCGGTGGTTGCCCTGGGCGAGCCGGATCTCGCGGGCGGATTGTCCACGGCCGAGGCGATCGTCGCCCGGCGTTCGGCCCGTGCCTATTCGACTGCGGCGCTCTCCCTGGCCGACCTGTCGCGGCTCCTCCACCTGGCGAGCGGTCTGAGCGCGGACCGCTTCGGGAACGCCCGCCGCACGGCGCCATCGTCCGGCGCGCTGTACCCGGTCGAGATCTATCCCGTCGTCCATAACGTCGAGGGCCTCGAGCGGGGTGTCTACCACTACGCCTTCGAGGATCACGCGCTGGAGCTGGTGACCGCCGGCGACTTCCGCCAGCGAGTCGTGGAGCAGGGCCTCATGCAGGAGTTCCTGGGGCAGTGCGGGACGGTCATCTTCCTCACCCAGATTCTCCAGCGAATGCGCCCCAAGTACCAGGATCGGAGCTACCGGTACGGACTCGTGGAGATCGGGCACATCGGGCAGAACGTGTACCTTGGCGCGACCTCGATGGGGCTGGGCGCCTGCGGGATCGGTGCCTTCATGGACGACGACATCAACGCGATGCTCGGCGTCGACGGCGTGGAGGAAGCGGCGATCTACATGCTGGCGGTGGGACGGCCGGCGGCCCGGGCGGACGCCTAGCCTCGTCGGCCGACACGAGGGCTGCATGATCCGCACCACGCCGTTCCACCCGCGAACGAGCGCTCTGAACGAGACCGGGCTGTGGCAGCACTGGTCGGGGCACCTCGCCGCGGCGCGCTACCAGGCATCGGAGAAGTTCGAGTACTTCGCCGTTCGCAACAGTGCCGGCATCTTCGACACGTCGCCGCTCTACAAGTACCGGATCCATGGCCCGGACGCGGAACGGTTCCTGGGCGGCGTCCTCGCCCGCGACATCCGCTCGTGCCGGCCCGGACAGGCCCAGTACACGCTCTGGTGCGACGACCGGGGGTTCATCGTCGAGGACGGGGTGGTCCTCCGCCACGGCCCGGACGAGTTCGTGCTCACGGCCGCGGAGCCGAACCTGGCCTGGTTCGGGGACCGGATCGGGCGCCAACGGGTCCGGATCGAGGAGATCAGCGACGACCACGGCGTCCTTGCCGTCCAGGGCCCCGCGTCGCGCGAGATCCTCGCCAGCCTCGTGCCGGAGGTCGAGCGGCTGCCGTACTTCGGTCTGACCCGGGCCGCCATCGCCGGCCGCCCGGTGACCATCTCCCGGACCGGCTACACGGGCGATCTCGGCTATGAGATCTGGGCCGGACGCGGCGATGCGCTGACCGTGTGGGACTGCCTGATCCAGGCGAGCGAGGGTCGCGGCGTGATCCCGATCGGTCTCCTCGCGCTGTACATGCTCCGGATCGAGGCCGGGCTGCTCCTGCTGGATGTGGACTTCGAGTCGAGCCGGTTCGCCTGGACGGACGAGCAACGATCGACGCCGCTCGAGCTCGGGCTGGGCTGGATGCTCAAGGGCATCGAGTCGGACGACAGAGCGTTCATCGGGCGCCGGGCGCTGCTCCGCGAGCGGGCCGATCGGACGTCCCGCTGGGCCTTCACCGGGCTGCTGGTCGACTGGCACGACTACAACCGGATCTACGATGAGGCCGGGCTCATCCCGCCCAGGAGGCACGTGCCGGTGCAGGAGGAGATGTTCGTGTACGAGCCCCACGGGGGCCAGGTGGGATACGCCACCAGCTTCATGTACTCGCCGATGCTGCAGCGCCACATCGCGCTGGCCCGGGTTCGCCCGGACCTCGCCAGTCCCGGCTCCGAGGTGCGGCTCGAGGTGGCCGTCAACCACCGCTACGAGTACGTCCGGGCGCAGACCGCCCGCAATCCGCTCTACGACCCGCCACGGAAGACGGCTTGACCATGACCACGCCAACCGCCACCAGCCGCGCCCGTTCGACAGCGGACGACCGCCGCTACGAGGCGATCGTCGTGGGCGGCGGCCACAACGGCCTCGTCAACGGCGCGTACCTGGCGAGGTCCGGGCTCCGGACGCTCATCCTCGAGCGCCGCCACCTCGTGGGTGGCGCGGCGATCACCGAGGAGCTGCGACCGGGCTTCTGGTTCACGACGTTCTCGTACGCGCTGAGTCTCCTGCGCCCGGACATCATCCAGGACCTCGAGCTGACGAGGCACGGCTTCATGCCGCTCCTGATGCCGTCGTCCTTCGCGCCGGGCGAGGACGGCGACTACCTGTTGCTGACCCGCGACCGCGACGAGAACCTCCGGGAGATCGCCCGCCATTCGCCCCACGACGCGGACGCCTGGGAGGCCTACCACCACGATCTCGACCGGGTGCTCCAGGCGATCAAGCCGCTGTTCGACATGGTCCCGCCGGACATCTTCAGCGACGACCCCGAGGAGCTCCTCGCGCTGGCCGCGCTGGGCAGCCGGTTCCGGCGGATGGAGCGGCGGGTCCTGCACAACGCCGTCCGGCTGCTGACCGGCTCGGCCGCCGACTTCCTCGACGGGTACTTCGAGAGCGAGCTGCTGAAGGGCTACCTCGCCTCGTCGTCGATCATCGGCAGCAAGCTCGGCCCCCGCTCGCAGGGGTCCGGGCTCGTGCTGCTGTACCACGTGATCGGCGAGCACGACGGCGCCTTCGGCTCGTGGGCCTTCCACAAGGGCGGCAACGGCGGGTTCACGCAGGTGCTCGCCCGGGCGGCCGAGTCGTTCGGCGCCGAGATCCGGCTCGAATCGACCGTCGAGCGGGTGATCACCCGCAAGGGCCGCGCGACGGGTGTCGCGCTGGCCGATGGATCCGAGTACCAGTCGGACATCGTGGTCTCCGCGCTCGACCCGCGCCGGACGTTCCTGGAGCTGGTCGAGCCGCGCGAGCTCCCGACCGACCTCGTCGACGACATTCGCCGCTACCGCTTCCAGGGCACGTCATCGAAGGTCAACTTCGCGCTGGACGGCCTGCCCCGGTTCCCGGCCCTCGGCGATCGCACGGACCAGTTCCGCGGCTTCACCAACATCGGGCCGTCGATCGACTACCTCGAACACGCGTACGACGACGCGAAGTACGGCTGGTACTCGCAGCGGCCGTACATCGACTGCGCGATCCAGTCGACGATCGACCCGGACATGGCGCCGCCGGGCAAGCACGTCATGTCGTCGTTCATCCAGTACACGCCCTATCGGCTGCGCGAGTCGGACTGGGACGCCGAGCGACAGAACCTCGGCGACACTGTCCAGCGGACGCTCGAGGGGCACTTCCCGGGCTTCTCCGACCTCGTCCTCCAGCGCGAGGTCGTCACGCCGCTCGACATCGAGCGGACGGTCGGCCTGTCCGAGGGCAACATCTTCGCGGGCGAGCTGCTGGCGCCCCAGATGTTCTTCTTCCGGCCGGCGCCCGGCTGGTCGCAGTACCGGACCCCGATCGACGGCTACTACCAGTGCGGCTCGGGCACGCACCCGGGCGGCTGCGTCATCGGCGCCCCCGGCAAGCTCGCCGCGGGGCAGATCCTGAAGGACGTGGCGGCCCGGCCGAAGCGGAGGTAGCAGCCGTGGTTGCCGCCACGGCGACCTCGGCCGAAGCCGGCTGTCGGCCGCGACGCCCGAGGTAGTCGAGCCAGAAGAGTCGGGCGGCGACGGACCGCCACGGGCGCCACGCCTCGCCGAGGCGCTCCAGCTGCGCCGCGTCCGGGCGCGCGTCGAGACCCTTGACGTCGGCGACTGCCGCCGCGAGCGCGATGTCGCCAACCGGCCAGACGTCCGGCCGGCCGAGCACCATCAGCAGGTAGATGTTCGCGGTCCACGGCCCGATGCCGGGGATGGTGACCAGTGCCCGCCGGGCCGTCTCGTCGTCGGTCCTGGCGAGATCATCGAGCGACAGCGAGCCGTTCTCCAGCGCACCGGCCAACTCGCGGCCGTAGCGCGCCTTCTGGCGGCTGAACCCGATCGTCAGCAGCTCCGGGTCGGTCAGCTCGAGGAACGTGGCCGGCGTGAGCGGGACAGCCGCTGCGCACAGCCGTTCGAACGCCGCCCGCGCCGATGCCAGCGACACCTGCTGCTCGAGCACGATGTGGAGCAGCGTCCCGAAGCCAGGCGGCCGATCCCATAGCGGCGGGAGGCCGAACCGCCCGACGACGGCGGCCAGCTTTGGGTCACGCGCCGCCAGCTCGGCTGTGGCCGCGGCGAGCGTGGTCTGGGTCAGGGGGTCGTTACCCGGCATCGGCTCCATCATGCCGCGGCTCTCGTAGGATGCGCGAATGGGCGCGTTCGACGGGGCCCCGCACGTCGAGGCCGAGGACCGCGAGACCTGGCGCCAGTGGCTCGAGGCCAACCACGCCACGGCCTCCGGTGCCTGGCTCGTCACGTGGCGGGCTGGTGCCGGCCAGCCCGTCCTCGGCTATGAGTCCGCCGTCGAGGAGGCCCTGTGCTTTGGTTGGGTCGACAGTCGCGGGGGCAGGATCGACGAGCGGCGCACGAAGCTCTACTTCGCGCCACGCAAGGCGCGGAGCGGGTGGGCGCGGCCCAACAAGGAGCGGGTCCAGCGCCTCCTCGCGGATGGGCGGATGGCGCCGGCCGGTATCGCCGCCGTGGAGACCGCGCGGGCGAACGGTTCGTGGACCGCGCTGGACGCGGTCGAGCGGCTCGAGGTCCCGGCTGATCTGGCGGCCTCGCTCGCGTCGCGCCCGCCGGCGCGCGATCACTGGGACGCCTTTCCGCGCTCGGTGCGCCGGGCGATCCTCGAGTGGATCACGCTGGCGAAGCGGCCGGAGACGCGGGCGAGGCGGATCGCGGAGACGGCGACGCTGGCCCGGCG
>JACDAV010000115.1 GCA_013695255.1 Chloroflexota bacterium | reverse complement strand
GACCGAAAGGGAGGACGACGATGACGGACCAGGCGCCAGGGCAGGCTCGGCGGGCAGGTGATGGATCGAGGACGCCGGCATTGGCGCCGGCCGCCGAGCCGGCACCGGACGACCGGATCGCCGAGCTGGAGGCACGCCTGGAGCGACTCGAGGGATCGCCCGGCCTGCGCGCCCGCGGCCGGTCGCTGATGGACCGGGTGATGCCGGCCGAGGCGGGAACGCACTTCCGGAACGCCGGCCGCGAGCAGCTCCTGGGCGTTCGATCGATCGTCGACTTCTGGATCCGCCGGCTCGACGAGTCGGAGGCCAGCGCCGGCAGCGGTCGCGGGCGGGAGCGCGAGACGATCGAGATCGAGTAGGGGCCGTCGAGATGGTGAAGGTACGTCCGGCGACGCGGGGCGACGTCGAGGCCTGCGCGCGGCTGCTCGCCCTGTCGTTCCACGATGACCCGGGAACGATGGTCTTCGAGCCCGATGACGCGCGCAGGGCACGCATCCTGCCCGCCTTCTTCCGGACGTTCGTGGCCGCCTCACTCGCGGAGGACGCCGACCTCGTCGTGGCCGGCGATCCCGTGGCGGGAATCGCAAGCTGGTTTGGGCCCGATCGTCACGGGCCCTCGCCGGAGGCGATGGACGCCAACGGGTTCGGCGAGGCCCTCGAACAGATGGGTCCGGAGGCGAGCCGGCGGCTGCTGGCGATGGTCGGCGAGATCGAGGTCCAGCACGAGCGCCTCACGGATGACCCGCATCTCCGGCTCGAGTTCTTCGGCGTCGAGCCGGGCCGCCAGGGTTCGGGGATCGGCAGCGCCTTGATCGAGCACGGCCACCGGCGCGCGGACGAGCTCGGGCTGCCGTGCTACCTCGAGACGTTCACGAAGCCGAACGTCCGGTACTACGAGCGCCGCGGCTACCGGGTCATCGGGGAGTACGTGGTCGGCGAGGGGGTGCCGGTCTACGGACTGGCTCGGCCGCCCGGAGCGCCGCCCGGCTGAGCAACCCCACGGCGAGGCTGGCCGCTTCCGCGTCCGGGAGCCCCTGCTCGACGGCCAGCGAGCGCCACGTCCAGAACCTGACCACGTGGCCGGCGGCGGCACGGAGCCGCCGCGCATCGGCGCACGCTGCGCCTGGCCCGCAGCTCGGGCAGATCGTCATCACCGCGAGTCGACGACGCTGATTCGGAGCCCTGTCTGGGCCGTGCTGACAGCGCGTCAGCGCCGCGCACGCAGCGCGAGGAACAGCGGGATCTCCGCGTGGGCGCCCGCGGGCGGTCGGTGCCGGCCGGGCCGCTCGTCCTCGGGCAGGTCGGCCGGCTCGACCAGGGCGTCGATGGCGAAGCCGTGCGCCGCGAGGCCGTTGACGTAGGCCGACAGGGGTCGCTGGAACGACCGCGTCGGCCCGCCGCCACCGATCGCCTTCATCGGCACCGCCATCGGCGTCAGGTACGCGTCGATCCGCCGGTAGGTGAGCTTGCGGCTTTCGTCGAAGCCCCACCCGGAGTGGCGCGGCTGCCGGAAGCACGGGTGCGTCAGGAGGACGACCACTCGAGCCGTGGGCCGGAGGAACCGTGCCACGGACGCCAGCACCGCCGGGAGCGGATCCATGTCCTGGAGGCTGAGCAGGAAGACCGCCGCGTCGAAGCGAGCGCCGCGAAGCGCCGGGACGGCCTCAAGGCGCCGGGCATCGGCCACGATGAAGCGGCCTTCGCGACCGTGGCGCCTCCGGGCCAGCGCGATCAGCCGCGGGCTGGCGTCCACCCCGATGTAGCGAGCACCACGGGCGTGCACGTGCGACGCCAGCACGCCTTGCCCGGCGCCGACGTCGAGCACCTCCTCGCCCGGCCGCAGGTCGAGGAGATCGAGGGTCGTCGGGATCGCGATCCGCTGGTGATACCGGCTGCCCTGCGCGCCAACCCAGCCGTCGTACCACGCCGCAACGTGGTCCCAGCTAGTTCCGTCCGGCCTCCGCGGCAGTCGCGAACGGCGCGCGTTCGCGGACACGGAAGAAGAGTCCAGTCATGTCGAGGTCGATCCTCCAGCCCGGGGCGCGGCGCCCGATCGCGATGACCGGCCGATTGTCGCACGTCCAGTGACGGCGCCAGCAAACCCGTCACGATCGCGCTCCTCGCATGGGCCCGTCGCGAGTCCGGACCTGCCACCGGGCGAGGAGCGACCGCACCCGTCGAGACGGAACGTCAGGGGACCGTGATCGGCCGCGCGTTGATCGGGGCACGGCGGGGCCCCGGCCGACGGCCTGCGGCTGCCCGCTGCGCCGCTCGGCTGAGGAACCCCACGGCAAGGTCCACCGCCGCGGCGTCGTCGAGGCCCTGTTGCAGCGCGAGTGAGTGCCACGTCCAGAAGCTGACGACGTGGCCGGCCGCAGCCCGCAGCCGGCGAAGATCTTCCGCGCCATCGCCACGTTCGGCGTCGCCTTCGACGAGTGCGTCGGCCATCTGCGCGTATCGCTCGCGCGCGGCGTTCCGGACGACGGCGGGGACGCTGGCGGCGTCCCGGTAGATCGGATAGAGCTCGTCGCGAGGCGAAGGTGGCGCCGCGGCTACGCCGTAGCGGCGAGCAGCGACTCCGCCTCGCGGATGTACCGGGTCGCGCCGACCGAGCGATAGAACGCGAGCGCGCGCTGGAGCTGCTCATCGGCCTCGGCGCGACGACCGGCGGACACGAGGCGGCGAGCGGCCAGCAGCCGGACGTCGGCCGCATCGGGAAGGTTGCCCAGCTCTTCGAGCTCGTCCGCGGCGGCCACGAGGTCGCCGGTGGCGATCCGGCGCGCCACCTTCACGAACGTCGAGTCCCGGGCACCCTCGAGGGCGGCACGGACCTCGCCGGCAATGCCAATGCGCTCCGCGACGAGCGTCACGTAGAGCGGGCGGGGAGCGCCCCATTCGGAAAACATCGGGAGGGTCTCCCTGATGTGCTCCGCCGCCTCACCCACGCGGTCGAGCTCGACGTCCGTCCGCGCCGCCAGGGCGAGGGACGGGACCAGCTGGTCACGGTCGTCCACGCTCCGTGCGAGCTCGACGGCGCGGTGAGCGTCGATCGCCGCCTTCTCCGCCGATTCACGAGCCAGCTCGATCACGGCCCGCATCCAGAGCGCCGAGGGGTGGAGGAAGTGCGGGGAACCGGCCTCGCAGGCGGCGATGAACGCCTCGGCACCGGCCAGCGCCTCGTCCCATCGGCCCGCGTCCCAGTCGAGCCAGAAGAGCTGCCCCTCGATGAACCGTTTGACGGTCAGGTTTCCAAGGCGCTCGGCGACCCGGAGGCCCTCGCGCCAGAGCTCCGTTGCCCGGACCGTGTCACCGTCCTCGGCCGTGACCGCAGCGAGATTGTTGTAGGCACGCGCCGCAACGACGTTGTTGGCGGCGACGGCGAGCGCCATCGCCCGCTCGAGATCCGCCACGCCGCCGGCAAGGTCTCCGAGGCCGTGACGGCAGAGGCCGATGTCGATCAGGGCGTGCGGAACGAGGTCGTCCAGCCCGAGCTCCTCCGCCATCCGGAGGGCCTCGCG
>JACDAV010000113.1 GCA_013695255.1 Chloroflexota bacterium | reverse complement strand
GTGCCGGTGGGCTCGGGCGTCAACCGGGTGCCCGATCTCGTGCGGCCCCGAGCTCTGCGTGGAGGCCGGTGACCATGCCGAGGCCTGGGTCAGTGGACGGCTCCAGGCGCTCAGCGCGAGGGACCGTGTGGACGTACCGCCGCCCGGCGCCAGCCTTCGTCGAGAAGCGGCGTCGCTCCGCTGCGCCCGGGTGGTCGAGGGGGCCGCCACCGGCGACGAACCGTGGATCGGGCCGACGACGACGATCGAAGCCGCGATCCGGGCGGGCTTCGCCATCCGACGGGTCGGCGACCCGGTGTTCACCCTCCAGCACGCGATCGCGGCGGACCGGCACGGTCCCGACCCGACCGCCCTGCTCGAGCGTCTCGACGCCCTCGTGTCCGAGGTCGAGTCAGACCCGTAGGGGTTTCGTCGCGGCCGCCCTACCCCTCCGGCGCCTCGAGCTCGCCCGGGTCGGCGAACGCGGTCTGGCCCCGCACCGATCCGCCGGCGGCGAGGGCTTCCCGGTAGACCGCCACGGCGTCGTCGACGCAGCACACCACGAGGTCGCCGGGCGATGCCCGTCGAAGGGCGGCGCGAACGGCGGTCAGCTCGTCGAGGATCCGATCCGTCCGCTGCGTCCGGGCCCTGCCGGCCGCCCGGGCTGTACGGATGCCCTCCACCACGTTGTTCGCCGACACCCCGGCCGCCCGCCCTCGGAGGTGCTTGTCCTCGCGGACGATGATCTCGTCGAACGCCCCGGACGCGAGCGCACCGTACTCCCGCTGGTCCTCGTCGCGCCGGTCGCCGGGAATGCCGATCACGCCGATCGCCCGGCCACGGCGCACCGTCACGCCACCGGTCGGTCCGATCCGCCCCGCCCTCGTCAGTGGCTCGGCCATCATCCGGGTCACGAAGTCGGCCAGCATCCGCATCCCGTCCACGTTGTGGCAGTAGTCGATGACGACCCGGACGCCGCCGGCGTCGAGCAGGTTCAGCCGCCCGGGCGCCTGGAAGAACGAGGTCGAGAACGTGCGCAGCCCCTGCCGGATGTCGTGCAGGTGCGCCCCGGCGGCCCAGGCGGCTGCCGCGGCGGCGAGCGCATTGGCCACGTTCATCCGGGCCTTGCCCCCGAAGGTGGCGGGGATCAGGTGCGTGTACAGGACGGGCATCTTGCGCGACCCCAGCTTGAGCACGACGAGCTCGCCCTGCGGCGTCTGATCCAGGCAGAAGGCGGCCCCGCCGCGGCCGGTGTGGCCGTCGACACGGTCGAAGCCGTCCTCGCCCTTCTCGGTCGCCATCGTGAACAGGACGACCCGACCGGCGCAGTGGCGGCCCATCCGGTAGACGTTCGGGTCGTCGGCGTTCAGGACGGCGGAACCGGAGCGAGGCACGGCGTCCACGATGACGCCCTTGACGTTGGCCAGCTGGCTGAGCGACGTGATGCCGCCCAGCCCGAGATGATCGCCCGTGACGTTGGTGACCACCGCGACGTCGTTGCGGTCGTAGCCCAGGCCCTCGCGCAGGATCCCGCCCCGCGCCACCTCGAAGACCGCCGTGTCCACGTTCGGGTTCTGGAGGACCATCAGCGACGACTTCGGCCCGGACATGTCGCCCTTCTTGATCAAGCGGCCGTCGATCACGATGCCGTCCGTCGAGGTCATCCCGACCCGACGGCCCATCAGCTTCAGGATGTGGGCGATCATGCGGACCGTCGTCGTCTTGCCGTTCGTGCCCGTGACGGCGACGATCGGGATGCGTGAGCCGGTTCCGGGCGGGAACAGCAGGTCGATGACCGGCTTGGCGACGTACTGCGGCTCGCCCTCCGTGGGGTGCGTGTGCATCCGGAACCCGGGTGCGGCGTTGACCTCGACGATGCCGCCGCCCGTCTCCCGGACCGGGGTGGCGATGTCCGGGCACACGAAGTCGATGCCGGCGACGTCGAGGCCCACGATGCGGGCGGCCGTCTCGGCGATCTCGATGTTGTCCGGGTGGGCCTCGATCGTGCGGTCGATCGACGTCCCGCCGGTCGACATGTTGCCGGTCAGCGCGAGCTTGATCCAGGTTTTCTCCGGCGGGACGTCCGACAGGTCGAAGCCCTGGGCTCGGACGAGCTCCTCCGCGGCCGCGTCGAGCCTGATCCGGGTCAGCACCTTCTCGTGCCCGATGCCCCGCCGCGGGTCCGCGTTGGCCAGGTCGACCAGCTGGCGGACGGTGTGCTCGCCGTCCGCCGTGACGCTGGCCGGAACACGCTCCGCGACGGCGGTCAGCTTGCCGCCGATGATCAGGCAGCGGTAGTCGTTGCCGGTGATGTACGACTCGACGACGACCTCGCGGCTGCGCGTCTGGGCCTGCGCGCCGTGGAACGCCTTGCGCACCGCCTCGTCCGAGCGCAGGTCGAGATGGACGCCCCGGCCGTGATTGCCGTCAAGCGGCTTGACCACGCACGGGAACCCGATCCGGGCCGCGGCCGCCACCGCTGCGTCCTCGGAGGCGACGACCACCCCGCGGGGCACGGGCAGGCCGGCGGAGTCGAGCAGACGGGTCGTCAGGCTCTTGTCCGAGGCGATGTCGACACCGATCGCGGACGTCCGCGAGGTCATCGTCGCCCGGATCCGCTGCTGGTGAACCCCCTGTCCGAGCTGGACCAGCGAATGGCGGTCGAGGCGGATGTAGGGGATGTCGCGGCTGACCGCCTCGTCGATGATCGCCTGGGTCGAGGGGCCGAAGGCCTGGCGCTCGGCGAGCAGGATGAGCCGCTCCAGCTCCGGCACGAGGTCGAAGGCGAGCTCCGAGTTCGACGGCGCGACCAGGTGATTGACGAGCGCGACCGCCATGCGGCCGGCCTCGATCCCGACCGACTCCTCCTTGTACTCGAAGATGACGTTGTACTGGCCGGGCTTGCCCGTCGAGCGTGTCTTGCCGTGCCGGACATCGGTACCGGCAAGGTTCTGGAACTCGAGCGCGATGTGCTCGGCGATGTGCCCCACCCAGGTCCCTTCCCGGAGCCGGCTGATGAAGCCGCCACGCCGGCCGAGCGAGCAGGCGTGGTCGTCCAGCGTGGGCAGCATGCCGACCAGCGCATCGACGAAGCCCGGGATCGTGTTCGACGGGAACTGCTCGAGCACGCCGAGGTCGACCAGCATGCGGACCACCGGCTGGCGCGACCAGTAATTGGGCCCGCGGAGCGTGCGCGTCTCGAGGATGCGGAGCGTGGGCTCGGGGCGCGGCTTGCCGGAGCGTCGCTCCGGCAGTGAAGGGGCCGCTTCCGCCGTCGGCGGCGTGGCCGCGATCACGGTCGCGGTGCTGGCCGCGGCCGAGCTCCCGTCGGGACGTCGTCGAGATCGCGGACCGGCCTGCGCCACCTATCCCTCCTGCCGCTTGCGATGGCGGGGAGTGTACCGCGGCGCCGGAGCCCCTCAGCTCGAGGCCGCCGCCTCTCCGCCAAGTAACGCCTGGAGCGCCGGCGTGGCGATCCGGTTGCGACGCCGAAGGTCGAACCGGTAGCCGCTCGGGAGCGAGTGAAGGACCACGTTCGAGATCATCAGCGGCCGGTGACCCTTGATCTCCCAGGCGTCGGTCTCGGACGCCGACCCGTCGATGACGGTGATGCTCCCCCGCCCGATGACCTCCATGACGTGATCCGGGCCGACCACGCCCGCGGTGTCCTCGTCGACGCCGAGCCCCAGCAGGCTGGGGTTCTGTGCGATCAGGCTGAGCAGCCGGCCGAGCCGGTTCCGCTGCTGGAAGTGCTGGTCGACGATGACGCCCGGCAGCAGGCCCAGCCCGGCCGCGATCTGCGCCATCCGGTTCTTGGGCGTGGCACCGGACGCGCCGAAGGCGATCATGTGGCTGCTCATCGCGGACGCCCCGGCCGAGGTTCCGGCCACCACCGCCCCGTTCTGGAAGCACTCGAGCGTCGCGTCGGCAAGCCGGGTGCCGCCGATCGTCGAGCTGAGACGGAGCTGGTTGCCGCCGGTCAGGAACACGCCGGTGGCATCGCGCAGGGCAACCGCGGCGGATTCGTCGTTGGCCTGTGGCCGGGTCATGGCGTGGAGCGCCCGGATGCGGCGAACGCCGAGATCCGCGAACACGCCCTTGTACCGCTCCGCCGCCTCGGCGCCGAGCGACGACGCCGTCGAGATCACGGCGATCGACGCGTCGGAGCCGCCCGCGAGCGAGACGAAGCGGTTCAGGATCACCCGATCCCGAACCTTGTCCTCCGCGCCGCCGATGATGATGACCGTGCCGTCGCTCACGGTTCGCCGATCCTCCTGGGGTCCGGGCAAGGATAGCGTCCGACGGCGCCGAACCCCGGATCGCGCCCATGGGGCCACAGCCTTCCGAGTCTCGCGCGAAACCGTGGTGACGAACTTCCGGCCGCCGCCGACAATCACCGACGATGACCCGCCAGCGTGCGCTCGACCTCGTGAGACCGCCGACCCGCCGCCGCGCAGGTGTCTTCCAGCGTGCCCTCCGCCGGGAGGCCTCGCGGCTGCGGGACCGCCGGCGGGTGGTCGCGATGGTCCTGCTGATGCTGACGTTCGGCTTCGTCGCGGCCGGACTCCTGGCGCGCGGCGAGGTGGCCGGCGCGGACGCTCGAGCGTACTGGGCCGGCGTCCGGATCTGGCTGAACGGCGGCGATCCCTACAACCCGAGCGGGCCGTTCCTCCCCTACATCTACGCCCCGTGGATGCTGCCGCTGTTCGCGCCGTGGGCCCTGCTGCCGTGGGACGTCGCGTGGTTCGTCTGGCGCGGGGGCACGATCCTCGCGCTGCTGTGGTCGATCGACTGGGCATACCGACGCCGACCGCTCGAGACGGCGATCGTCGTCGCGCTGCTCGGGTTCTCGTTCGGCGCCAACCTCGACCTCGGCAACGTGACGCTCCTCCTCGCCCTGATGCTCTTCGGTGCGCAGTTCGTCGGGCCACGACTGGCGGGCCTTGCCTGGGCGATCGCGGCATGGATGAAGTGGTTGCCGGTGGCGATCTGGCTCGTCCTCGCCCCGCGGGCGCGGGCCTGGGGCCTCGTGTGGCTGGCCGTGTCGGTGGTCCTGACCCTGGCCACGCTGCCCCAGACGATCGCCCAGCTCGACGCGCTCTTCGGCTTCGGGCCACGGCCGGTGCGCCTCGACTACCTCGTGCTGCTCTGGTCGTTCGTCCCGTGGCTGTGGCGCCGACCGGAGCCGTTCGATTGGCTCCAACCCTCGTTCTGGCGGGCCCGCCTGGCGGGTTGGCGAGGCCGCTCAGCCGATCAGGTCGCGGCCTGGCGCTCGGCGCCCGACGGCGCGAGCCGCGCCAGGCGGGCCGCGCTCACGCGAGTGCGCGCCTTCCTGGGGCTGGGCGCCTGAGGGAAGACCGAGCCGGAAGCGGGCGTGCCGACGAAGCCGGGGCTTGCTCGTCCGGCCGCGCTCAGCACTTCACACGACCTCGCCGTCCGGTCTGACCTCCCAGGGCGTCTTCATGGGGCCGAGTCTATGCGCCGCTGATGGCCACTGCCTCGGTCGACTCCAACGGTGCATCCTCCCGCCGGCGCTCCTCCACCGGGCGCAGGAGCAGCGCCCCCACCCCACACAGGATCACCGACATGACGAGCGCAGCCCGTGGCCCGCTCCCGAGCTCCGCCGGCCCGCCGACGAGGTCCATCAGCGAGCCGCCGATCGCGACGGCGAGCACGCCGGACGACGCGGTCGCGACGTTGCTCATGCCCATGTACCGGCCGGACGACGCCTTGGGGATGATGTCCGTCATCAGCGCCCAGTCGACCGCCAGGAAGATGCCGGCCGAGATGCCGTAGAGCGCCACGCCGGCGAAGGCGATCGGCAGGGTGGGCGCGGCGGCCACGATCGCGAACCCGACCGCGCCGAGGGCGCAGCTGGCGTAGATGACCTTCTTCCGACCGACCCGGTCCGAGATGCGCGCTGACGGCACGACCGAGATGACCGTTCCGACCGCGACCAGGCCGACCATCACGAGGTAGGCGCCGCCCGTCTCCGCCTGCGTCAGCCCGTGCGACCGGGCGAGGTAGAACGCGGCCAGGTTCACCAGCACCCCGCCGGCCATCAGGATCGCCAGGCGCGAGCCCACCAGCCACAGAAAGCTGCGCTCGGCGAGGATGTCCGTGCCCCACGCCTCGCCGGCGATCGACAGCCAGGAGCGGCCACCCCGCTCCTTCGGCGTCTGCCCCTCGCGGACGGAGAAGAACACGACGACCATCGTGACCAGCTCGATGATCCCCAGGGCGATCAGGCCGAGGGCGAACTGCTCGGTCGCGATCGCGATCGCCCCGATCGCGAAGCCGCCCACGTTGCCGAGGATCTGGAACAGCCCCACGAGCGCGCTCGCGAGTCCGACCTGCTTCGCCGGGACGAGGTCCGGCACGTAGCCCTGGAACGGGCCCTGCGCGAAGTTCGAGCTGAACTGGAGGAGCGTGATGAAGGCCGCCAGCGCCAACAGGTCGTTGGCCATCGCGATCCCGATCAGGAAGACGACGTCGAGCACGGAGCCGATGACGATGTACGGCTTGCGCCTGCCCCACCGGCTCGTCGTGTAGTCGCTGATCGAGCCGATCGTCGGCTGGACGAGAACCGCGATGATCGCGCCGCCGATGGTCGTCGCGAACAGCGCTCGACCGGCCTCGCCCGGTCCGACCAGCCCGGTGAACTCGAGCCGGCCGCCGAGGATGGCGGTCAGGCCGGCGAAGATCGAGGACAGGCCGAACCAGTAGAGCGACATCGCCACGAGCTGGCGGTTCGGCAGTCGCTCGGTCGGTCGACCGCCGGCCGTGGCGTCGAGCATTCCCATCCCCTCCCTGTGGCTGCCGGAGACCCGACCACTCTACGACGCGCGGGAGGCGGTTCCGTCACGTTCCGGCACGACGGTCTGCCCGTGGCGCACCAGGGGGTGATCGGTACCATCCATTGACAGCGATCGGGTGGGCAAGCATCGTCTCGCCGATGGCGAGGAATGGGATCCTGACGGTCGTGCGGGCAGCATCGGTGGCGCTCGTGCTGGTCGCGATCGTTGCCCAGGCCGTCGTCCTCGTCGGCGAGGGCGCCTTCAACCCGACTCGGTACTTCGCCTTCTTCACGATCCAGAGCAACCTGATCGGGGTGGCCGCGCTGGCCGTCCTGGTGCTCCGGCCGGCCGCACCGCGATCGCGCGGGCTCGAGCTGCTTCGGGGCGCGGCTGCCGTGTACCTGACGGTCACGTTCTTCGTGGTGATCTTCCTGCTCTCGAACGTCGACGTGCAGCTCCAGCTGGGCTGGGTCGACTTCGTGCTCCACAAGCTCTTCCCGATCGTCGTCGTCGCCGATTGGATCGTCGATCCGCCGACAACGCGGTTGACTTCCAGAGACATCGGCGTCTGGCTCGTCTACCCCCTCGGCTGGACCGCCCTGACCCTGGTCCGTGGCGCGGTCGACGGCTGGTACCCATATCCGTTCCTCGATCCCGCGAACGGTGGCTACAGCGCCGTGGTCGTCACCATCCTGGCCATTCTGGTCGGCTTCGCCGTCGTCTCCGCGCTGGTCGTTCTGCTTGGGAACGCCCGACGCGGCCAGGCCCGAGCGTCTGCCCCGCCAAGCTGAGCCTCCTGCGTCACCACGCTCCTCCTGGCAGCGCGGCACCGGTAGGTCGTTCGGGGCAGCTCGCAGCCCTGCTGCGCGGACTGGATCGGCGCCCCGCACCGGCGGCACGTTCGGTCGCGACGGCCGCGCGAACGGCTCGGCAGTGCGGACGACGAAGTGCTCACACATCGGGCGCGATGATACGGGCGGCCGTGAACGTTCCGGGCCGCCGGGTCGTCAGGTGATCGGGAGGGCAACCATGCCGGGAGACCGATGCTGGCGACGCGGACGATCCCCCGCCCGGTGACGAGCCGTGCCGAGGCGTTCTCGGCGCTGACCGACCGGCACCTTGACGGCGCCTATCGCCTCGCGGCGGTTGTCCTCGACGATGCGCTCGAGGCGGAGGACGCCGTCCACGACGCGGCGATCGCGGCCTGGCGATCCTTCCCCCAGCTGCGCGACCCGGCCCGCTTCGATGCGTGGTTCAGCCGCATCGTCGTCAACCAGTGCCGGGACCGCCTGCGCGCCCGCCGGCGCCGACCGGTGGTCGCGCTGATCACCGGTCGCGACCACGGCCAGGACGGGATGCCGGATCCGTCCGAGCGCGTCGCGACGCGGGATGCGCTCGGTCGGGCGTTCTCGGTCCTCGATCCGGAGGAGCAGATCGTGGTCGCGATGCGGTTCGGCCGCGATCTGACCGTTGACGACATCGCCGAGCGGATGGGGATCCCCAGCGGGACCGTGAAGTCGCGGCTCCATCATTCCCTCGGTCGCCTTCGAACGGCCCTGGCCATCGCGGAGGGTTCGGATGACTGACGACCGGCTCGAACGGTCGCTTCGAGCGCTCCTCGGGGAGCGGGACCCGGGCCCGGCGCCGGAAGGAGTGCGCCGGCTCGTCGCGCAAGTGCCGAACGAGCCGCCGGCTCATGCCCAGCGGCCCCGGCTCGGCGTGTTGGCGCAGCTTGCTGCTGCCGTCGTCGTGATCGCCGTGACCGGTGGGTTCGTGCTGGCGACCATGAGCGGCCGTTCGGGCGAGTCGGGCGAGTCGACGGGGGCATCCGGGCTGCCGCTCCGCCCCGGCGTGGGGCTTGCGTCGCCGGCCGCGCCGGTGATCCCGATTGTGGTCGTTCTCCTCGCCGGCGCGGTGGCCGTCGCCCTCATCGTTCGGGTTCGACCCGGGCCCGCGCGGGTGGCCATCGCCGGAATAGCGGTTGCACTGATATCGGCCTACGTGAGCATGGGCGATCGGGTCGCGTTCCGCGTGATCGCCTTCGGCGCGCAGCCGGCGGACCGCCTGCTGGCAAGCGAGGCGACGGCCGATCGCTACCTGGTGCGCGTCGGTCAGAACGAGCCGTATCGGCTGTTCGTGACGATCTTCAACGACGCGGCGGAGACGGTGACCGTGCTCGGCCTGGACCCCGGTGCCGCGCCACCTGGTCCGGCACCGCATTTTGTCGGCCTCGGCCGCACCGTCGACAGCCTGGACATGACCTTCGATGCGGCGGGCGCGTTCGAGCCCGTGGGCCTCGCGTCAGGCGATTGGCTCTCGCTGATCGTGCTGGGCAATGCCGGACCGTGCGCCGGCTCCAACGACACCGGCGGCCTGTTCGTCCACGACACCCTTCCGCTGGTGACGCGGATCGCCGGCTGGGAGCGGCCCATCCAGGTGCCGCTCGATGTCGAGGTCACAATCCCGGTCCGGGGTGACTGCCCCGAGTGGTCGGCCGGTCAGTCCCGGATCGCCCTCTCGAACCCGGGGAAGTAGCGCCCGATCACGGGCAGCTCGAAGGTCCGGAGGATCGCGCTCCGGGGCTCGCGCTCGAGCAGGAACTCGAACGAGCGGCGGACCAGGTCCTCCGGGGCGAGGGCGCCCGGCGCGAGCCGCTCGAGGTCGATGGTCCGGACGCCCACCCGGTGCTCGCCGCTCCCCGTCTCGTCCGCCACCGCGACCCGGCAGGTCCAGCCGTCGCCGACCCGATCGCACGCCACCTCGATCGTGGTCATGCCGGATCCTCCTGGCAGCGCGGGCACCAGTAGGTCGTCCGTGGCAGCTCCGAGCCCTGCTGGGTGGACTGGATCGGCGTCCCGCATCGGCGGCAGGGGCGGGCCCGGCGGCCGTAGACCCAGAGCGGCGCGCCGGCCGCGACGCGCTGGCCGTCCGTCGTGACCCGCTCCGCGCTTCGGCGGCGGTCGATGTTGGCGAGGAGCAGACGGCGGGACGTCGCGACGAGCCGTTCGAGGGTCGCGTCGTCGACGGCGGGCATGTGCCGAAACGGGCTGATCCGCTCGATCCAGAGGACCTCGGACTTGTAGACGTTGCCGATCCCCGCCAGGGCGCGCTGGTCGAGGAGTGCCTCGGCGATGGTGAGGTCCGCGCGCGACGGGTCGCGGAGCCGGCGGATGGCCTCCGGGGCGTCGAAGTCGGGCGCCAGGAGGTCCGGCCCCAGGCGCCCCAGCGCCGGATGCAGGTGCTCCGTGCGCTGCTCGAAGAGCTCGACCGTCGGGCAGTCGAAGCAGACCGCCACGGCGTCCTCGGTTTCCAGCACGAGCCGGGCCCGACCGGGCGGGCGCCGCCACCGCTCGCCGCGCC
>JACDAV010000098.1 GCA_013695255.1 Chloroflexota bacterium | reverse complement strand
TTGTCGATCGCCTCGCGGACGCCATAGCAGAAACCCGTGCGCCGGGCCATCTGGATGGTCTGAACGGTTCCCATGTCCGTTCAAGTATCGCACGGGGTCGTCCGGGGGCCGTCCGCGCCGCCCTTGGCCGGGCCGGTGCGCGGGCGGCGGTTCAGTCACATGACCGCCTGGCGGTCGTCACGGGGGTGGAAGTTGCCAGGTGACCGCCTCGCGGTCGAGCGGGCTACTCGAGACGGCCACCCACGCTCGACATGCCGGGCTTCCATTGGCAGCGCCCGCGTAACGACCGTCGGGTGGTCGAGTGGGGGAATCTCGCCCGCGATCCCGCGGTCAGGCTTCGTCGGCCGATGCCGGCGCCTCGGGCACCTGGGCGGCGTACGCGCCGCGCTGGCGCGGCGGAAGCAGGGCGGCGATCCGACCCATCAGCCGGTCGGTCGCGGCGCCCTTCGCCGCCCGACCGCGGCCGGACGTCGCCGGATCGTCCGCCAGCCGGAACGGCTCGCCGATGCGGAGCGTGATCCGGCCACCCGGCCTCGGCAGCAGCCGGCCGCGCGGCCAGCGCCGATCGCTGTCGACGACAGCGATCGGGACGATCGGCGCGCCGGTCCGAAGCGCGAGCATCGCCAGGCCGTCCCTGGCCGGCTGAAGCGCGCCATCCGGGCTGCGCGTCCCCTCCGGAAAGACCATCAGCAGGTGACCCTCCTCGAGGATCCGCTGCGCCAGCCGGAAGGCCTCGAGATCCGCCCGCGACCGATCGACCGGATGGACGCCGCCGTTCCGGGCCATCCAGCCGATCACCGGCCAGTCGAACAGCTCTTTCTTGCCGAGCCAGTGAATTCGCCGCCCGAGCCGCGGCGTGAGCCACGCGCCGATCACGACGGGGTCGGCGTTCGAGGCGTGGTTGGCGGCGAGGATCACGGGCCCGGCCCGCGGGATGGCGTCGACGTCGCCCTCCAGCGTGACGTGGGTCACGGCCCGGGTGATCAGGCGGGCAGCCCACGCGACGAACCGGATGAGCAACGTCTGGTGGCTCTCGATCGGCGTGTGCGCCAGCGGCGTGACGGGCTCGGCCGGCGCGGGGACCCGGGGAGGTCTCGATCCCTCCGCCGAATCGGCGGGGTCGGAGGCGCTCGCAACCTCCGGCGCCTGCGGGCCGCGCCGCTTCCGGCGGCTCTTCCGCGCGGTCCGAGGATCGCCGGCAGAAGGGCGCGACGCCTCCGCCTTCCGGATCGCGTCCACGACGAGCTTGACCGTCTCGTCGAACCGGTTGCCATCGGTCAGGAGCACGCGCGCGTCGTCCGCCGGCCGCAACGGCGCCACGGCACGCGAGCTGTCGAGCTGATCGCGCCGGCGCAGGTCGGCGAGGATCGCCCGGCCCTCCGGCCGATCGGGGTTGACCCGCCGTTCCTCGGCCCGTCGCCGAGCCCGCTCGGCGACCGAGGCGGTGAGGAACAGCTTCAGGTCCGCATCGGGCAGGACGACCGTGCCGATGTCGCGCCCGGCAACGATGATCCGCCCCGGAGCGGCCAGGAGCCGCTGTCGGTCGAGGAGCGCCGCTCGAAGCTCCGGCACTCGGGAGACGGCGGAGACGGCGGCGTCGACGTCGGGTGCCCGGACCTCCTCGGTGACGTCCCGCCCGTCGACGAGGACGCGCGCCAGACGACCTTCGGCGTCCGCGGCCAGCTCCACCTCGGACACGAGCGAGACCAGCGCCTCGACGTCCGTCTCGGCCACGTCCCGGTGAAGCGACAGCCAGGTCACGGCCCGATAGAGGAGTCCCGTGTCGCAGAAGCGGTAGCCCAGCTCCAGCGCCGCCGCCGCGCCGACGCTGCTCTTGCCGGAGGACCCGGGGCCGTCGAGGGCGATGACGAGCCCGGCCGGGGTGGTGGGCGCCGCTTCGGGCGCCGCCGGGCTGGGCGCCACCGGGCTGTGCGCCGCTGGCGTGGTCGGGTCGGCGATGGGCGGCTCGGGCACTGGCGGAGAATACCGGCGTGCGTTGCCAGGCGCCCGAGGAGCGCTCACGCCGGTCGGTGCCTCCGGCGGTCGGGCCGTGCGCCGTCCACGTGCGCCATCCAGAACGATGGCTTCTGGTACCGCTGGCGATGGCGGCCCGTCCGGCGTCCCCGAGCACGGGGGCAGACGCCCGGAGCCCCTCGGACACGCCCTGATGCCATTACCAGCAGCCGGGGTTCTGGATGACATCGCCTGATTGGCCGGACGCGGCGACCAGAACCCGGAGTTCTGGACCACGTCACGAACGACGGCGCCGCGGCTGCTGCGAAGACGGCGTCGCCGATCCCGTGCGATGTTCCGATGGGGGTGCGGTGCCCGCGCCGTCCGGGGTGCGACCTGCGCCGCCGCGCGCCCTGAGCGACCCTGCGCCCAGCCGCCGGATCTCGTCCGCCCGCAGCCGCCGCGCGCGGCCGGTCGGGAGCGAGTCGTCGAGCCGGAGATGCCCGATCCGGACGCGGACGAGCCGCTCGATCGG
>JACDAV010000092.1 GCA_013695255.1 Chloroflexota bacterium | reverse complement strand
TGGCCGACGGGCGGGAGTTCACGATCGTCAAGGTGTTCTACCGCCCCCGGGAGCTCCACGCGGCGCTCCTGCGGGCGGGTTTCGCCGAGGTCGCCGTCACGACCACCGGCCGCTTCTTCATGCTGGTCCGCGCCGCGGCCGTCGCGGAGCCGGTGGGCCCGGGCGGCCAATAGCCGCCCGCCGCGGGTGCGGCGCTCGTTATTCGACGAAACTCGGGTCTTTTCCGGGTGCGGCCATGCGATACTCCGCCGCGATGCCCAGCCTGCGTGACCGAACCATCGCCACGGTCGGCTCGGGGGTCATGGCCGAGGCCATGATCGCCGGGCTGCTCAGGGGCGCGCTCGTCGAGCCGGACCAGATCGTCGCCAGCCATCCCCGGCCAGAGCGGCGCGAGCACCTGGCCGGCGAGTACGGGATCCGGACGGTGGCCCTCAACGGCGACGCGGTCGCTGGCGCGGACGTGGTCCTGCTGGCCGTGAAGCCGCAGATGCTGGCCCGCGTCGCTCGAGAGATCGGGCCCGGCCTGCGACACGGGCAGCTCGTCCTGTCGGTGATCGCCGGGGCGACGACGGCCGCCATCGGCGGGCTGCTGGGGCACGACCAGATCGTGCGCTCGATGCCCAATACGCCCGCCCGGCTGGGGCGTGGCATGACGGTCTGGTTCGCAACTCCCGCGACGACCGAGGACCAGCGCACCCAGGCCAGCGCGCTGCTCCGAGCCCTTGGAGCGGAGCTGGAGGTCGACGACGAGAAGATGGTCGCCATGGCGACCGCGGTGTCCGGCACTGGCCCGACCTACGTGTTCCTCGTCATGGAGGCGCTGATCGACGCGGCGGTGCATCTCGGCTTTCCGCGCCACGTCGCGCACGACCTCGTGATCGAGACGCTGGAGGGCAGCACGCTGTTCGCCAAGCAGTCCGGGATGCACCCGGCCGAGCTCCGGAACATGGTCACCTCGCCCGGTGGCACCAGCGCGGCCGCGCTCCACGAGCTCGAATCCGGCCGGCTGCGGACGGTCCTGTCCGACGCGGTGTGGGCCGCGTACCGCCGCACGGTCGAGCTGGGTGACCAGCTCGAGGCGACGGTGGAGCGGCAGTCCGACACGGCGCGACGCGCGGGCGGGGCGTGACGTTCCGCACGCCCCGGACCGGCCCGTGCGACCGAGGCACGAGTCGAGCGATCGCATGATGGCGGGCACACCAGGGCGCGACACCCGCGACGAGGTGGCGGCCGACGATCCTTCCTCGGAGGCGACCGGCGGGGCCGACGCCGAGACGCCCACGCCGAAACGGCGAGGCCGGCCGCCCCAGGGTGCCGACGAGTCCGCCGCGACCACACGTCGCCGCGGCCGACCACCCAAGGGCCAGCCGCCGGCCGTCGCCAGCCCGACACAATCCGACGCCCAGCCGCGCCGGACGACCACGGCGAGGGCGGCGTCGAGCCGGCCGCCGCGCCACCGCCTGACCGTGGAGGCGATCGTCGCGGTCGAGGCGCCACGCGAGTTCCGCCTGCACCCGCGCGACCGGATGGTGGCCTACACGGCCGAGGCGGTGGGGGCACGACAGCTCTTCACGCTCGGGCTGCGGGGCGGCTACCCGCTCCAGATCACGGCCTCCGAAAAGGCGGTCTCGGACCCGCAGTGGTCCCCGGACGGCCGCCGGCTGGCCTTCGTCCGGGACGAGGCGATCTGGATGGTCGACGTGGACGGGGCTCGCCTGATCGAGGTGACCGCGCATCCCGCGGGCAACAGCACGCCGCGCTGGTCGCCCGACGGACGGCGCCTCGGCTTCATCTCGCGACGGCGCGGCTGGGCCCAGGTCTGGGCCGTCGAGGCGCCCATCCCCCGCCGCGGCCGGCCTGCCGCCGTGCCCAGGACGCCGGAGCCTCGCCCGGTCACCGCCGCGGGCCTGGACGTCGAGAGCTACGAATGGGTGCCCGGCGGCGACCGGATCGCGGTCGTCACACAGCGGGGCGAGGACCCGGAGACCTCCCAGATCGTGCTGGTCGACCTCGCCGACGGCGCGGAACAGGTCATCGCGGGGGAGCGCAGCTGGGACACGTCCGTCCAGTGGCTGGCCGACGGCAGCATGCTTCACGTCAGCGATACGTCCGGCTGGTTCCAGGTGGTCCGACGGCCGCTGAACGGAGGCGCGGCCGCCGTCCTGACCGCCGGCGACCGCGAGCACGGTGAGCCGTCGGGCACGTTCGGGTTCGTCCCGCTGCCCTCGCCGGACGGCACCCGCTTCACCTGCCCGGCGTTTCATGACGGCCTCGTCGACCTGCTGGTCGGAGAGGTGGAGCCGGGACCGGAGAAGCGCGGCCGCGGCGGCCGCCCGCCCCGGAACCCCAAGCCTGCCGCCGCGGCGGCCGAGGCGGTGCAGCCCTTCGACGGTGTCTGGCGGGCCATCGGCTGGCTCTCGGACGGGGGCTGGATCGCGGCGGTCGGCGAGAGCGAGACCCGACCGCAGGACCTGTGGCTCCTGCCGGTGCCCGGGCTCGCTCCCGACGGCGCTCGACCGCGGCAGGTCACGGACTCGCTGCCGGCCGTCGTCGCGGCGCCGCTCGCCGCGGGAGGGGCGACGCCCGGCGAGCGGTTTCGCTTCGCGGCACGGGACGGCCTGCCGGTCGAGGGCACGCTGTGGCGGCCGGCCGGCGCGACCGGACGCCGGGGAGCCGAGCGCGTGCCGGCGATCGTCTACCCCCACGGTGGCCCCACCGCCCAGGCCCTTCGCTCGTGGGCGCCCTTCAAGCAGCTGCTGGTCCGCGAGGGCTTCGCCTTCCTCGACGTCGACTTCCGTGGCTCGACGGGCTATGGCCGGGCATTCCGCCACGCGAACCACGATGAGTGGGGCCACGCGGACGTCTTCGACCTGATCGACGGCGCCCGGTGGGCGCTGGAGCAGCCCTGGTGCGACGGCAGGCTGGCGATCTACGGCGGATCGTACGGCGGGTATCTGACCCTCTGCGCGCTGGTCGAGGAACCGTCGCTCTGGCGCGCCGGCATCGACCTGTACGGCGACTCGGACATCGCCGAGAGCTACCGGCGTGGCGACCGGATCGGTCGCCTCGACCTGCACCGGATGATGGGCTCGCCGGACGACCCGGCGCGAACGGAGCTGTACCGGCGCGGCTCGCCGGTCTACCGCGCGGAGCGGATCGAGGCGCCCCTCCTGCTCCTCCACGGCCGCAAGGACAAGCGCGTCGTGCCGCTCATGACCGAGCGCATGGTCGAGGCGCTCGAGATCGAGGGCAAGCACCACGAGGTCCGCTGGTACGAGGACGAGGGCCACGGCTGGGAGCGCCGCGAGAACCGGCGGGATGCCTTCACCAGGATCCTCGCCTTCTTGAAGCGGCACGTCCTCGACGAGGTTCCACCGTCCTGACCCGGACCTGGCGGGCCCAGGCCGACGACCACCGCCCGTTCCGCCCGAGGGCCGGAATCGAAAGAGCCGCGGTGGGCCCCGCGGCTCTTCGAGCGTCTGAGTGATGGGCTGCGGCCTGCGCCGCGGTCCCTAGAACCAGCGGCGGCCGGCCTCGAGGACGAGGCCCGCTGCCACGAGCGCCGACAGCGCGATCATCGCGCGCCAGGCCTGCGACTTGACCACGTTCATCTTCTTGTGGACCCCTTGTGCGCCTCCGGTGGCTCGATCGCCACTGAACATCCCCGACGGTACCCCCCGTCGAGGCCGTTGGGCATGACCCGTTGGTACCGCTGGCGGTAGTCAGTCGGGGGAGTTTCCCGCACGCACCGGGCCGGCGGCAGCGCCGTCGTGCCGGGCTGGATCGTCCGGGCGTGCCCGGCGCATCCCGGCCGCGATGGCGACGGCGATGCCCACCGCGATCAGCACGTCGCCGATGCTGAAGACGTTCGCGAAGGGAAACGCGTCCGGGAGGGCGTAGATGTCGGTCAGGGGCGGGAGCGCCGGGGTCTCGGTCACGACGCTGTTCGAGAAGCCGCCACCGCGTTCGAGCCCGGCCAGGGCATATGCGCCGGGATCGGCCGGCATGGAGCCGCCGTTGGCGAGGATGGCGGCGAGGTTCGACGCGGCGCCCAAAGCCACGAGCGGCAGGCCGGGAAGCCGCAGGTTGGCCAGCACCGCGATCAGCACGACAACGGTCGATGCCACGTAGAGGGCCGGGCCTGCCGCGCCGATCAGTCGATCGACCGCGCCGCCGAACAGGATCACCTGTGCGGCGAGGCCACCGATGGCCAGCCACGCCCAGCGGAATCGCATCGTCGCCAATCCCGCGAGCCGCCCGCCGAGAAGCCGTCCGGCGAGCAGTCCGAGCGGGACCGCGTAGATCACGAACACGGCTCAGTCCGGCGTGCGGAGCGCCTGGCGAAGCTGCACGACATGCTCCTCGAGATGCGCGGCGGCGAACCGCTCGACGATCGCGGCCACGGTCAACTCGCCCAGCCGCGGATGGCTGCCCCGACGGCTCGCCTGCCCGCCATCCAGCTCACCGATGCGTCCCGCCAGCCGATCGGCGGCGACCTGGATCCGGCCGAACAGCTCGCGCGGTGGCAGCGTCCGGTCCCGCTCGATGAGCCCGATCCGCAGGGCGTCCGACGCCACCCGGCCGAACGGGACCGGCTCGACCGCTCCGGCCAGCACGCGCTCCATCTCGCCAATCCAGAACGGCAGCATCTCGGCGACGTGGGCGAGCGTCTCCGGCGGCCCCCAGCTGGCTTCGGGCTCTGTCCCGAAGCGCTCGCTGACGGGCCATGGTGCGCCCGCCTCGACGACGGGCAGCAGATCGTGGAGATCCGCGACCGCGGCCCGGAGCCGATCCGCGAGGCGGCTGAGATCGACATCGTCTGCCATGACGCGGCCCAGTGTCGCACTCCGGTGGTGGTCGCGACCGGCTTTCGGGGCTAGGATGACCGTCCCTTCGAATCCCTCGCCGCCCGAGGAGCCGCCCCATGACCGACACCGCCGCACGACCGGTCAACCCGTCCGCCGCCTCGACCTCGCAGGGGGCCGCGAACCAGGCGGGCGCGCACATCAACCGCGACGCGTTCGCGCAGGCGCAGGACTTCCTGCCGCTGAATGGCATCGACCACGTCGAGTTCTGGGTCGGCAACGCCCGCCAGGCAAGCGCCTACTACCGCGCGCTGTGGGGCTTCACGCCCGTCGCATTCTCGGGTCTCGAGACCGGCGTTCGCGACCGGGCGAGCTACGTGATGCGGCGGAACGAGGTCACCTTCGTCTTCACCGCCCCGCTGACCCCGGACGGAGAGATTGCCGAGCACGTTCGCGAGCACGGCGACGGGGTCAAGGACATCGCCTTCGCCGTCGACGACGTCGCGGCGTCCTTTCGCGAGACGACGTCACGGGGAGCCAGGCCGGCGATCGAGCCGGTCGAGCTCGACGGCGGCGAGGACGGGGTACTGCGCCGGAGCGCGGTCTACACCTATGGCGAGACGCGCCACTCGTTTGTCGACCGGCGCGACTACCACGGCGTGTTCGCGCCGGGCTATCGCCCGATCAAGCGGCCGGCCCGGGCAGCCGAGGGCCTGAGCCTGCTCGAGGTCGATCACTGCGTCGGCAACGTGGGGCTCGGCGAGATGAACACGTTCGTCGACTTCTACCGCGACGTGTTCGGCTTCAGCCAGCTGATCCATTACGACGACAAGGTCATCCACACGGACTACAGCGCGCTCATGTCGAAGGTCATGACCAACGGCAACGGGCGGGTCAAGTTCCCGATCAACGAGCCGGCCAGGGGCAAGAGGAAGAGCCAGATCCAGGAGTACCTCGACTGGTACCGGGCGCCCGGCTGCCAGCACATCGCGCTCCGGACGGAGGACATCGTCGGGACCGTTCGGCAGCTCCGGGAGAACGGCGTCGAGTTCCTTGGCCTCCCGCACGAGTACTACGCGGGACTCGCGGCCCGGGTCGGCGACGTGGGAGTCCCGATCGAGACCCTCGAGGAGCTCGGCATCGAGGCCGATCGCGACGAGGAGGGCTACCTCCTGCAGATCTTCAGCCGGCCGGTCCAGGACCGCCCGACCTTCTTCTTCGAGATCATCGAGCGCCACGGCTCGCGCGGATTCGGGGTCGGCAACTTCAAGGCGCTGTTCGAGGCGATCGAGCGCGAGCAGGCGAGGCGCGGCAACCTTTGACGTCCCAGCTCCTCTGTGGAAGGACGGTGTGCGCGTCCGGTCGCTGCTCGAGCTGTCCAGCCGCAGCCTCGCCGGCATGTACGGCGGGCTCGGGCTCCTGCTTGTCGCCGGGATCCTGGCCGGCATTGTCGGCGGTCACTTCGGGCGCGGCTGGATCTGGGCCTCGCTGGGGCTGCTGGTGGTCGTCATCGGCGCCATGTACGCCCTGGCGTCGCGCTACTACGCGGAGATCAGGCTGGCGGTGGGGCTCGAGTCGAACATGGGCCCGCGAGGCGTGGCCCCACCCCCGGCGGCCTCGCCGGAGGAGCTCGACCGGCTGCTGGACAGCCGCCGGCCGGACGTCATCGGGGCCGTCGGCGGCCTCGGGCTGCTGGCCATCCTCGTCCTCATGGTGATGAAGCCGTTCTGAGCGAGCGGCGCCGAAGGGTCGCGAGCCGTCCGCCAGTCGCCTCGCCCCCGGGTCACGTCAGGCCGTCGCTGGCTCGACCACGCCGACGTCGCTCTGGATCGCCGTCTCGGCGAAGTGGCAGGCGGCCTGCTGGCCCTCGCCCACGATGCGCAGCTCGGGCTGCACCGTGCGGCACTCCGCCGGGCGTCCCAGCCGCTCGTAGAGCCAGCACCGGGTGTGGAAGCGGCAGCCGGGAGGCGGGTCGGCCGGCGAGGGCACATCCCCAACGAGGATCACCCGCCTGCGCCGGCGCTCGACGGCGGGATCCGCGACGGGCACAGCGGACAGGAGCGCCCGCGTGTACGGATGCGCCGGGGAGGCATACACGGCGCTCGAGCGCCCGACCTCCACCAGCCGCCCGAGATACATCACCCCGACCCGGTCCGAGATGTGCCGCACGGCCGCCAGGTCGTGGGCGATGAAGAGGTACGTCAGCCCGAGCTCGCGGCGCAGGTCGACCAGGAGGTTCAGGACCTGGCCCTGGATCGACACGTCGAGCGCGCTGATCGGCTCGTCGCAGACGATGAACTCGGGCTCGACGGCCAGCGCGCGCGCCACCCCGATGCGTTGTCGCTGGCCGCCGGAGAACTCGTGCGGATAGCGGGCCGTGAACCCGGGGTCCAGCCCGACGAGCTCCAGCAGCTCCCGGACGCGCTCGAGCTTCGCCCGACCGGACGCCAGGCGATGGGTCTCGATCGGCTCGGCCACGATCGCGCCGACCGTCATCCGGGGGTCGAGCGAACCGTATGGATCCTGGAAGATGATCTGCATCCGCCGCCGCAGGCGCCGGAGCTCGCGCGACGAGAGCGGCGCCAGGTCGCGACCGTCGAAGCGGACCGTGCCCCCGGTGGGTTCGCGCAGCCGGATGAGCGCCCGGCCCAGCGTGCTCTTGCCGCAACCCGACTCGCCCACGAGCCCCAGGGTCTCGCCGCGCTCGATCGCCATCGTGACGCCGTCGACCGCGCGGACGCTGCCGCGCCGGCGCTGGAGGATGGCGGACAGGATCGGGAAGTGGACCTCGAGCCGGTCGGCCTCCACGAGGGGAACGTCCCCTCGTTGCCGCTCGCTGCCTGGTCGCCGCTCCGTCACGGGATCCAGCCGCCCGGCTCCGTGGCCCAGCAGCGAGCGGCATGACCCTCGCCGTGGGACGGTCGAGGGGTCATGCCCGGCTCCCGCTCGAGGCAGACCTCGCGCCGATGGGCGCAGCGCGGCGCGAACCGGCAGGCCGGGTCCGGGTCGACGAGATCGGGCGGGAAGCCCTCGATCGTCGGCAAGCGCCCCCCGGGCTCGAGGTCGACCCGCGGTCGGGAGTCGAGCAGCGCCCGGGTGTACGGCATCCGCGGCCGCTCGAAGATGTCGTCGACGAGGCCGGTCTCCACGATCCGGCCGGCGTACATGACGCTCACCCGCTGGCACATGCCGGCCGCGATCCCCAGGTCGTGGGTGATCAGGATGATCGCCGTCCGGAACTCCCGGCTGAGCGAGCGCAGGAGCTCCATGATCTGCGCCTGGACGGTCACGTCGAGCGCCGTGGTCGGCTCGTCGGCGATCAGGAGCATCGGCTGGCAGGCGAGCGCGATGGCGATCATCACCCGCTGGCGCATGCCGCCCGAGAACTGGTGCGGGTAGTCGCCGAGGCGGTCCTTCGGGCGCGGAATGCCGACCGTCGCGAGCAGGTCGGCCGCCCGGGCGGCGGCGGCGCGTCGGGACAGGCCGAGGTGCGCCCGGGCGGACTCGGCGATCTGGCGTCCGACGGGCATGGTCGGGTTCAGGCTCGTCATCGGGTCCTGGAACACGAACCCGATCCGCCTTCCGCGCAGCAGCCGCATCTCCTCGTTCGAGAGGCCCAGGACGTCGATCCCGTCGAAGATCACCTCGCCGCCCACGATCCGCCCCGGCGGCTCGGCGACGAGCCGGGCGATCGAGAGGGCGGTGACGCTCTTGCCGGAGCCGGACTCGCCGACCAGCCCGAGCGTCTCGCCGTAGTCGAGCTCGAGGTTCACCTCGTCGACGGCGTGGACGACGCCGCCCGGCGTGAAGAACCGGGTCGAGAGATCGCGGACCTCGAGCAGCTTGCGGGCGTGGCGCTGCCGGGCGTCAACGGTCTGGGCTGCCAGCCGGGCGCCCTCGGGGGTCGACACCTCGACCATCTCGGGCAGCGGCGCGACCGTTCCGCCGTCCGCGCCCTGGCTCGGTGGGATCACTGCCGGCCGCGCAGCTTGGGATCGAGCGCGTCGCGCAGCCCGTCGCCCAGGAAGGTGAAGCTCATCAGCGCGAGGGCCAGAGCGAGGGCCGGGAACACCACCAGATGCGGCTCGGACTGCAGCCAGCGAGTGCCGTCATCGATGAGGCTGCCCCATGACGCCCGCGGCGACTGCACGCCGATGCCGATGAAGGAGAGGGTCGCCTCGGCGAGGATGGCGCTGGGGATGCCGAGCGTGACCGCGACGATCACCGGCCCGATCGAGTTCGGCAGGATGTGGCGGACCACGATGTTGAGGTCTGACACGCCGATCGCCCGCGCCGCCTCGACGAACTCCGACTCCTTGAGGCTCAGGACCTGGCCGCGAACGAGCCGGGCCATCGTCACCCACGCCGTCAGCCCGATCGC
>JACDAV010000165.1 GCA_013695255.1 Chloroflexota bacterium | reverse complement strand
CCAGGGGCGGACGCACACGGCGACGCCGGGTCGCACCGGCTTCTCGACGCTGGTAACGTCCGCGCGCGGCCGGGAGCCGTACCAATGGTGGCTATGCGCACCATTCGGGCCCGGTTAGAGTCGCGGCGGTCCGCGTGCCCGGTGCGCGCGTGACGCAGCCGAGCCCGCTCGGCACTTCGGGAGAGCCATGAACACCGTCATGACGACATGCGCTACGGGGTGATCGGGGTTCCTGGCGCTCGTCGAGCACACCAGGGTGTCCCCGGATGAGTACGGGGGCCGGCATCTCCTCTATCTCGGCAACTACCTTGATCCAGGAGGCGTGGTCGTTCGCCGCGCCGTTCGCCCAGCCGGTCGTCACGCCCGCCTTCGCGAGGACGATTCCCGGTTTCGACACGCCCGTGCCCGGCCTCTATGTCGCCAACATGTTCCAGGTCTACCCGTACGACCGCGGCCAGAACTACTCGATCGAGCTGGCGGAGCGGCTGATCACGCACCTCGCCGCATGAGCGAGCTGCGAGCGGCCGCCAGCGGCAGGTCCCGATCTGCCGGCAGCCTTCGATGATCCCGGCGATCGCGCTCGTGCTCGTGGTGACCCTCGGTGGGACGATCGCCACCTATGCCTTCGACCGCGCCGCCCCGGCCTACGCCCGGCTGGCCACGGGCGCGCTGATCGGCCTGACGGCGCTCGGATTCATCGGGTTCGTCCTCGCCCTGTTGCTGGGCATGACGCCGGTCAGCCAGGGCATTGCCGCCGCCGTCGCGCTGGCGCCGGTCCTGCTGCTGCGGAGCCCATCGATTCGAACGGCCGTCCGCCGGGACCTTGAAGCAGCGCGCGACCGGCTCGGATCGATCGCACGACCGAGCAGTCGCGGGCTGGTGACCGTGGCCTATGGCCTGGCGATCGCGGTGGGCGCGTGGCTGGTGGCCGATCGGACGCTCTTCGAGCAGGCCGACGGGCTGTACATCGGCAACGTCAACAATCTGGGCGACCTGCCCTACCACCTGCAGATCACCGCCAGCTTCGCGTACGGCGACAACTTCCCGCCGCAGAATCCCGTCTTCGCCGGCAGCGGGTTCTCGTACCACTACATCGCCGACTTCCTGGCCGCCGTGTTCGTCGCCGTCGGGACCAGCCTCCGCGACGGCATGCTGATCCTGACGGTGACCGCCGGGCTGGCGCTCCTGGCGCTGATCCACCGCTGGACCCGCGACCTGACCGGCAGCGCGGTCGCCGCCCGGATCGCGCCCCTGCTGCTCGCGTTCAGCGGCGGTCTCGGTTGGCTGGTCCTGTTCGACGAGGCGCGACGGGGCGAGAGCGGTCTCGTCGCCGCGTTCGCTGCGTCGGACGCCCGGTACACGATCGATCCGGAGGGGTTCTGGCGCTTCGGCAACGCGATCACGACGTTGCTGATCCCCCAGCGCGGGCTCCTGCTCGGGATGGGGCTGGCGGTCATCGTCTTCACGCTGCTGTGGCAGCACCTGAACGTGCCGGACGAGCCGGCGTCCACGACGGCGACCTGGCGGCGGGGCCTGCGCGACGCGCTCACGGAGCCCCGGATGGTGGTGGCCGGCGTGCTCACCGGCGTGCTTCCCATGGTCCACATCCACACCTTCGCGGTCGTCGGCGGCACGGCGTTCCTGTGGGGCATCGCGTTCCGCGAGTGGCGCGCCGGGCGATGGCTGCCGTGGGTCGTCTACGTCGCCAGCACGATGGCGGTCGCGGTGCCGTTGCTGGCGTGGACGGCCAGAGGCAGCCAGGCGAGCATCAGCGCCTTCTTCGGCCTGGAGCTGGGCTGGGACCACGGCGCCCACCCGTTGCCCTGGTTCTGGTTGGCGAACACCGGCGCGTTCATCCCGGCCTTCGTCGCGGCCCTGCTGTGGCGCGGGGACCGGCCCCTGGTGCCGCGCCGGCTGCTGCTCTACGCCCTTCCGTTCGTCGTCTGGTTCATCGTCCCGAACGTCCTCCGCCTGGCCCCCTGGCTGTGGGACAACATCAAGGTCTTTGTCTACTGGTGGCTGGGCGGCGTGCCCATCGTGGCGCTGCTGCTTGCCCGCCTGTGGAGCGACCGGACGGGGCCCCGGATCGCGGCCGTGGCCCTGGCCGTCGTCCTGATGGCCGCCGGGGCGCTCGACGTGGCACGGGCCACCGTCGGCCCGAGCTACCAGGAGTTCGACCGCGACGGCATGGCGCTCGCCTCGCTGATCCGCGAGGAGACGCCGCCCAATGCCGTCATCCTGACCGCCCCCGCCTACAACACGCCCGTCTTCCTCACCGGCCGGCGCGTCTTCATGGGCTACGTCGGCTTCCTGTGGGCCAACGGCCTGCCGTACGGTGACCGGGAACGGGACGTCCGGACGATCTACGCCGGCGAGGCGGGCGCGCGGGAGCTGCTCGCGCGCTACGGGATCTCGTATGTCGTCGTGGGGCCCCAGGAGCGCCGCGAGGTCGCAGCGAACGACGCGTTCTTCGAGCAGTTCCCGGTGGTGGGCGAAGCGGGCGAGTACCGGCTGTATGAAGTCCCGAACACGTAAGAAGGGGCGGTCCCGGCCGCTCACGCCGCCCGCGCCGGTCGCTCCGGCGACGGCCGCTCCGGCGACGGCCCCCGACCAGCCGGAGGGCGCCGCTCACGGCTCGGAGGCGCCCGGCGCGGCGCGCGGCTCGAACGGCCCAGTGGTGCCGGCGGCCGTGTTCGCCGACGAGGCGTCGTTCGGGCGGTTCTTCGTCCCGGCGGCCCTGCTCCTCCTGCTTGCTGCTGCGGCGCTCCGCCTGCCCGATCTGGCCCTCAACCCGTTTCACCATGACGAGGGCGTGAACGGGTTCTTCACCACGAACCTCATGCGGCAAGGCCACTACGCCTACAACCCCGCGAACTTCCACGGGCCCACGCTCTATTACTTCGCGCTGCTGTCGGGGATCGTCTTCGGGCTCACGACCGAGGCGATGCGTCTCGTCCCGGTCGCCTTCGGCCTCCTGACCGTGGCGCTGGTCCTGCCGCTCCGGCGCTCGATCGGACCGCTCGCCGCGCTGACCGCTGCCGGACTGCTGGCCGTGTCGCCAGGGGCCGTCTACATCTCGCGATATTTCATCCACGAGGCACTGCTGGTCTGCTTCTCGCTGGCCATCTTCGTCGCGGGGCTCCGGTACCTGGAGACCAGCCGACGCGGCTACCTGCTGGTCGTGGCGGCGGCCGCGGCACTGCTGTTTGCGACAAAGGAGACGGGGATCATCGCGATCGGCGTCTGGGCGATCGCCATCGTCATGACCAGGCTGTACGTCGACTGGCGCACGCCGCGCCGTCGCTGGCGGACGGCGGACGAACGCCGTCCACGGGCCGCCCGCCCTGCCCGCTCCGTGTGGATCGAGGGGGTCGAGTATCGCGCGGCGCCGCAGGCCGGCGGGCCGACGGGCGGGCAGCCGGGCGGGCAGGCAGGCCTCCTCGGCCGGCTCTCCCTGGACCGTGAGCACGCGCTCGCGGCGGCCATCGTCTTCCTCGTGATCTACATCCTCTTCTACTCCTCGTTCTTCACCAACTACCCCCAGGGCCTGATCGACTCGCTTGCCACGTTCACCATCTGGACCCAGACGAGCAGTGTCACGCAGAGCCAGCCGATCGGCTCGTACGTCGCGTGGATGCTCAGCGCCGACGCGCCGATCGTCCTTCTGGGCGCAGTCGGCGGCCTGCTCGCAGCCCGTCGGGGTCGCGATCGTCTGTCGGTGTTCATCGGGCTGTGGGCGCTGGGAGTGACGCTGGCCTACTCGCTGATCCCGTACAAGACGCCGTGGATCGTGCTCAACATGCTGGTCCCGCTCGCGCTCCTCGCCGGGCTGGCCGTGCGCGAGCTCTGGACGGTCGTTCGCTGGCGCCGGGCGCTGCCGCTCCTCCTGGCGGGCGCGGGCGTGGTCAGCGCCTACCAGGCGGTCGACCTCAACTTCCGCCGGTACGACGACGAGGCCTACCCGTACGTCTACGTCCACACCACGCGCCAGATGCTGGATCTCCTGGCGGAGATCGACCGGACGGCCGAGCGAGCGGGCACGGGTGCGGACACGGGCGTCGTCTTCGTCACGCCGGAGACATGGCCGCTGCCGTGGTACATGCGCAACCATCCGCGGGCGGTGTTCCATGGCCGTGTCGTTCCCACGGAGGAGCCGATGATCGTGGCCCACGTCAACCAGCGCGCGGAGCTGGAGCCAACGATCGAGGGCCGCTACACCGAGGTTGGGGTGTACACCCTGCGACCCGGCGTGGACCTCGTGCTGTACGTCCGCAACGACCTGCGCGCGGGGTAGGGACCCATGAGTCGGAGCGGCGCCATCCGTCTCGCGGTCGGGATCGCGATCAGCGCGATCTTCCTCGGGATCACGCTCTCGCGCGTCGATCTCGGGCGGGCGGCGGCCGCGATCGGCGCTGCCGCGCCACTGGGGCTGGCGGCGGCGGTGACGATCTCGCTCGTCGATCTGTCGCTGCGAGCGCTCCGGTGGCAGACGCTCCTGCGCGGGATCGAGGGCTCGCCCGGGCCGACCCGCTATCGGACGGCGTTCGGCTACCTGTCGATCGGCTTCCTCGCCAACGCGGCCCTGCCGGCGCGGCTCGGGGACGTTGCCCGGGCCTACCTCGCCGGGACCGGCTTCCGCATCCCGCGCCTGGCCATCTTCGGGACGATCATGATCG
>JACDAV010000074.1 GCA_013695255.1 Chloroflexota bacterium | reverse complement strand
ACATGACGCTGAACATGGCCAGCTCGACCTCGTTCGGTTCGCGTCCCAGGCGGTCGCGGATGCCGTCCAGCTCGCCGTCGGTGAGCCCGAGGCGGCGGTGCAGCGGCTCCGGTGCCGCGACCGGGCGTTCGGCGACGGTCATCGGCCGACCGCCGCGACCGGGGCTCGGCTGGCCGGGCGGTGTCCGCCGGCCGCCGCCTCGCCTGCGCTCTCGACCAGGGAGCGGATGATCCCGAGCCCGTCATCGGAGCCAAGGATCGCCTCGACCGCGGTCTCCGGGTGGGGCATCAGACCGGCCACGTTGCCCGTCGCATTGGCGACGCCGGCGATGGCCCGGACCGAGCCGTTCGGGTTGGCCCGGTCCTCCTCGCCGCCCGCCACCGACCCGTCCTCGCGGGCATACCGGAAGAGGACCTGCCCGTCCCGCTCCAGCGCGTCGAGCGTCGCGGCCTCGGCGTAGAAGCGGCCCTCGCCGTGCGCAACGGGCACGCGCAGGGGGCGTCGGTCGTCGAGCAGGTGCGTGAACGGCGAATCGAGCCGTTCCGGCACGATCGAGATCTCGCGGGCGACGAAGCGCAGGCCGGGGTTGCGCATCAGCACGCCCGGCACGAGCCCCGCCTCGGCCAGCACCTGGAAGCCGTTGCAGATGCCCAGCACCAGCCCACCGTCGGCCGCGAAGGCGGAGACCGCGCGCATGACCGGGCTGAACCGCGCAATCACGCCCGCCCGGAGGTAGTCACCGTAGGCGAACCCGCCCGGCAGGATGACCGCCGACACGCCGCCGAGCGACGCCTCCTCGTGCCACAGCCGGACGGGCTCCGCGCCCGCCAGCTCGAGGGCGTTCACCGCGTCGATGTCGCGGTTGCTGCCCGGAAACACGACGACGCCGACGCGCGCGGTCATGGCCCGTCTCCGGCCGCGATCGCCGACGACGCGCCGCCGAGCGTCTCGATCGCCGCCTGCTCGATCAGCGGGTTCGAGAACAGCTCGGCCGCGAGCCGCTCGACCGTCGACCGGGCCGCGGTCTCGTCGGCCGCCTCCACGGTCAGCTCGATCCGTCGCCCGACCCGGACGCCGGACACCCCCCTCACGTCGAGGTGGCCGAGGCTCTGCTCGACCGCCCTGCCCTGGGGGTCGAGAATGCCGTCCCTGGGCAGCACGTTGACCGCGAACCGGAAGGTCGTCATGCGGCGATCTCGTCCCGCTCGAGGTAGTGCTCGAAGCTCGCGCCGGTGATCCGCTCGAACGCCTCGACGTAGCGCCGGCGCGTGCCGTCGACGATGTCGGCCGGGAGCTCGGGTCCTGGCGCCGTCCGGTCCCACGGCTGCCCGTCCAGCCAGTCCCGGACGAACTGCTTGTCGTAGCTCGCCTGCGGGCCGCCGGGCGCCCAGGCGGCGGCGTCCCAGAAGCGCGACGAATCCGGCGTCAGCACCTCGTCGGCGAGCACGAGGTCGCCCGGCCCCGGCCACACCCCGAACTCCAACTTCGTGTCGGCGAGCAGGATGCCGGCCCGCTCGCATACCTCGGCGCCATGGCGGTACAGCCGGAGGGCGGCCGTCTCGAGCCGCTCGGCCATCGACCGGCCGACGATCGCGTCGAGTCGCGCCCGGTCGATCGTCTCGTCGTGGGCGCCGAGGGGCGCCTTGGTCGAGGGCGTCAGGATCGGCTCGGGCAGGCGGTCGCCCTCGCGCAGGCCGGCGGGCAGCCGGATGCCGGAGATCTCGCCGTCGCGCCGGTAGTCGCGCCAGCCAGACCCCGCCAGGTAGCCGCGGACGATCACCTCGACCGGCAGCACGTCGACCCGACGGCAGAGCAGCACCCGACCGCGCAGCGGCGTCAGGTCTGGCTCCCCGGCCCGGCCCACGAGGCCGTTGTCGGCGGTCCAGATCTCGCGCAGGCGGCCCCAGTCGGCGGGCAGGTCGGCCGGGTCGACCTCGTCCAGGTCCGTCCCGAGCAGGTGGTTGGCGACGATGTCCTCCGTCTCCTCGAACCAGAACCGCGACAGCCCGGTCAGGACGCGTCCCTTGTCCGGGATCGGGGTGGGCAGGACGACGTCGAAGGCGCTGATCCGGTCCGACGCGACCAGCAGGAGCCGGTCCGGCCCGACCGCGTAGAGGTCGCGGACCTTGCCGGAGCGGACGAAGCCCGTGGCGGTCATCTCACCGCTCCGGCGGGGACCGGCGGGCTGGCGCTCGAGGCCCGGGCGGCCAGCTCGGCGTCCAGCCGGTCGAGCCGGGCGATCACGGCCGGCGCGTGGCGGAGGAACGCCGCGTCGTCGAAGCAGGCTTCGAGCGCGGTCAGCGGCAGCCGCGCCGCGACGGTCGGATCGGTGGCCAGCAGGTCGCGCAGCGGCCGGCGCTCGTCGGCCGCCCGGAGCGCGGCGCGCTGGACCACGGCGTACGCCTCCTCGCGCGGCAGCCCGGCCTGTTCGACCAGTGCGAGCAGGACCCGGCTGCTGGCATGGAGTCCCAGGCCGCGCTCGATGTTCTCGCGCATCCGCTCCGGGCGCGCCACGAGCCCCTCGATCAGCCCGGTCGTCCGGACCAGCGCGTAGTGGAGCACGATCGTCGCGTCGGGCAGGATCACCCGCTCCGCCGACGAGTGGCTGATGTCCCGCTCGTGCCACAGCGGCTGGTTCTCGAGCGCCGTGTGGGCGTAGCCGCGGAGCAGCCGGGCGAGCCCCGCGATCCGCTCGGACAGGATCGGGTTGCGCTTGTGCGGCATGGCGGACGAGCCCTTCTGCCCGCTCCGGAACGGCTCCTGTAGCTCGCCGATCTCGCTGTGCTGGAGGTTGCGGACCTCGGTCGCGAGGCGCTCCAGCGAGCCGCCGAGGATCGCGATCGCCGCCAGCAGCGCGGCGTGCCGGTCGCGCTGGACGATCTGGGTGGACACAGGGTCCGCCCGCA
>JACDAV010000164.1 GCA_013695255.1 Chloroflexota bacterium | reverse complement strand
GACGTGGCCTACGTCCCGGGTGACCGTCACCGGTTCGGGCTCGTGCTGACCTATCCGATCGAGGACAACCTCATCCTGACCGCCTACAACGAGGCCCCGTACGCACGGCGCGGGATCCGCAACGAGCGCGCGATCGACGCCGCCGCCGCGGAGCTGATCCCGATGTTCGACATCCGCACCCCGTCGGCGATGACCCGCGCCAGCGCGCTGTCCGGCGGCAACCAGCAGAAGTGCGTCGTCGCGCGGGAGTTCAGCGGCAAGATCTCGGTGCTCGTGCTCGACCAGCCGACGCGCGGACTCGACGTCGGCAGCATCGAGTTCATCCACAAGCAGGTGATCGCCAAGCGAGACGCAGGCGCAGCCGTCCTCCTGGTGTCCGCGGAGCTCGACGAGGTGCTGGAGCTGGCCGACCGGATCGCGGTCATGTACCGCGGTCGGATCGTCGCGACATTCGATGCCAGCACGGCCGAGAAGGAGCGGATCGGCCTGCTCATGGCCCGCGGTGAGGCCGCCGACCGCGAACCTGTCCCGGAACCGGCAGGAGCCGCGCGATGACGGGCAGCGGCGCGGGCGGTCGCGACGAGGTGCGGGCCCAGGCGGGCGGTGCCGATCCGCTCGCGGGATCGGCACCCGCGGCGGCGCAGGACGAGCGCAATCGACCGATCGGGAGCCCGCGCCGGCCGAACGCGCTGCAACGGCTGTGGCGCGCGGGCGCCCTGCCCGTGCTGTCGATCGTGTTCGCGATGCTCCTCGGCGGCGTGCTGATGCTCATCTCGCCGGTCGTGTCCGGCAAGGGCTTCCAGCCGACAATTCCGATCACCGCCTACGGCGCCCTCGTCGAGGGCTCCATCGGCAAGCCCGAGCTGTGGGGCGCCGGCAACATCAATGCGCTGAGCAACACGCTTGTGCAGGCCGCCCCGCTGATGTTCGGCGGGCTGGCCGTGGGACTGGCGTTCAAGGCCGGCCTGTTCAACATCGGCGTGGCCGGGCAGTTCCTCGTCGGCGCCTTCGCGGCGGCCGTCGCCGGCGCTCAGCTCGGGCGGATGGACACGAACGTGGCGGTCCCGCTCTCGATCCTGATCGGCGCCCTGGCGGGCGCGGCCTACGGGTTCATCCCGGGCTTCCTCAAGGCGCGGACGGGCGCCCACGAGGTCGTGACCACGATCATGCTCAACAGCATCGCCGGCCTACTGCTCGCGTGGGCCGTGGCCGACATCTTCCGCTCGCCCGAGTTCACCTTCGCGCGGACCGCGGACATCGGCAACGCCCGGCTGCCGATCCTGTTCGGCCGGAACGTCCACCTTGGCGTCGCCCTTGCCTTCATCTCGATCTTCCTCGTCAAGTTCCTGCTCGACCGGACGACGCTCGGCTTCGAGATCCGGACGGTCGGCGCGAACCCGAATGCCGCGCGCTACGCCGGCATCCGGCCCGTGCTGATCCTGACCCTGACGATGACGCTGTGCGGCCTGCTCGGCGGGCTGGCCGGCGCGGTCCAGATGCTGGGCGTCCAGACGTTCTACTCGGCCGGGATCAGCGCCAACGTCGGGTTCGACGCCATCACGGTCGCCCTGCTCGGGCGATCGTCGCCGCTCGGGATCATGGCCTCCGCCCTCCTCTTCGGCGCGATGCGCGCCGGGCAGGGCCTGATGCAGATCAACACGAACGGGCTCGTCCCGATCGAGGTGATCGATGTCATCCAGGCGCTGATCATCCTGTTCCTCGCCGCCGACATCATCATCCGGCGCGTCTTCCGGCTTCGCACCGCCAAGGGCGCGCTCGAGGGCGAGGTCCGGACCGTGACCCAGTCGTGGGCGGAGCAGGTGCCGCGCTGATGGACATCACCGCCATCCCGCGCCTGCTCGGCGACCTCGTCATCTACCTCTTCGACGTCATCCCGCCGTTCCTGCCGACGATCATGGTCCTGACGGCCCCGATCGCCCTGGGCGCGCTGTGCGGCGTTCTGTGCGAACGGTCCGGCGTCGTCAACATCGGCATCGAGGGGATCATGCTGATGTCCGCCTTCTTCGGCTACCTGACGGGCTTCCTGCTCCACGAATCGATCGGGGCGCTGCCGGCGCTCGTGATCGGCGTGTTCGTGGCCGTGCTGGTCGGCGTGCTGATGGGCGCCATCCACGCCTGGCTGTCGATCACGGTCCGAGCCGACCAGATCATCGCCGGCGTGTTCCTGAACATCTTCGCCCTGGGGCTGACCGCCTACCTCAACCGGCTGATCATCACGCCGTCCGGCCGGGGCGGCGCGGGCCAGCTGCCGAAGTTCACGCTGCCGGATGCGATCGCGGACATCCCCGTCCTCGGGTCGATCCTCGGCATGTTCCTCAACCAGGGGCCGATCGCAATGAGCGTGATCGTGCTGGTGGTGGGCCTGCAGATCCTCCTCTTCCGGTCGCGCTGGGGGCTGCGGACCCGGGCCGTCGGCGAGCATCCCAAGGCGGCCGACACGGTGGGCATCGACGTGATCCGCCTGCGCTACCGGAACGTCATCGTGGGCTGCGGGATCGCCGGCCTGGCCGGCGCGTTCATCGTGCTCGAGTCGACCGGCTCGTTCCAGAACGGCATGACCAACGGGCGCGGCTTCATCGCGCTGGCGGCCGTGATCTTCGGGCGGTGGACGCCGCTCGGCTCGTTCTTCGGGGCGCTGCTCTTCGGGCTGGTGCTGGGGGTCGAGATCATGGTCGGCGTGGCCCGGCCGCCCGGCGAGCTCGGGTCCGTGATGTCCGCCATCCCCCGCCAGTGGTACACGGCCCTGCCGTACATCATCACGATCGTGGTGCTCGCCGGGGTCGTCGGACGTTCGATCCCGCCGGCGGCGGATGGGGTCGCGTACGAGAAGGAGGCCCGCGCCTGACGGCCGAGGAGC
>JACDAV010000043.1 GCA_013695255.1 Chloroflexota bacterium | reverse complement strand
CAGTCTCGATATGTTGCGCACCGAAAAGCCAGGTCGTGAGTTGTCGCCTCGACAACGAGCGACACTCGAACGCGACCGTGAACTGCGCGCCGCGATCAATGAAGCGGCGGCTCTCCCGGCGTCAGAGGCCGTGGCGATCGAACTCAAGGAGGGCCAGAAGATGCCGACCCTGCGGGCGGCGCTGACCCGCATCCTGAACGCGGAGCCGCGGGACCTGCGATTCGGTATCCGAGGGCAGACGATCTACATCTCGAAAGGTGACATTCCGGGCGGTCGAGGTCGCCGGAAGAACGCGCCGCGCTGACCATCAGCGGATGGAGATGACGGGCGTCCCTCCTCATGGATGCGGCTGTTCGACGGCTTCCGTCGCTGCCGGAACCCGATGCCAGCTTCGAGCGTCCGGCGCCCATGGCTCGATTGACAACGCTCCTGCTCCTCGCCTTCGTCGCGACCGCCTGCGGTAGCGGCCCAGCGGCATCACCCAGCGGCCAGCCGTCGCCGGCCCCCTCGACCGCGCCGCCGGGCTCCAGCTCGGGAGGGGTCCCGGGCGACGTCGCGGCATTCGGCGGGGCCCTGCGAGCGGCGGGAGCCACGGTGACCGAGCTGGGCACCTTCGACCCTGATCCCCTGGGAGGTCGAGGCGTCCGTCTGTGCGTGTCCGGTCAGTTGGTCAACGTCTACACATTTGACACCGAGCAGGACCGGCAGGCCGAGGCGGACCGGATCGACCCCGACGACCCCGGCAACCTCGGTACGGTGATGGTGTCGTGGGCCGGCAAACCCCGGTTCTGGCAGCGCGATCGGATCCTCGTCCTGTACCTGGGCGAGGATCCGGCGGTCGAGGCCGGCATCAGCGGGGTTCTCGGCCAGCCCTTCGCGCGGGGTGAGGGTCGGCCGCCTCCCGGACCTGATTCGAACGCCTGCTGATCCTCCGCCGGGAATCAACGCCTCCGGACGGGGCCCGAGGTGGGCGCGTCCGGGAGGCGACCGTTCGATCGAAGCTCTCCGACAGTGCCGGTCGCCGCTCGCCGCGGGCTACACTGGATCGATGCTCCGCGTCGGCTCTGTCGTTCTGCGCGTCGACGATCTCGAACGTCAGACCCAGTTCTGGACGGCGGCCCTGGACTACCTCCCGCGCGACGAGCAGAGCGATGACTTCGTGCTGCTGCGCCCGCGGGACGGCGTCGGACCCAACCTCTCGCTTGACCTGCGTCACTCGGCGGTGCAGGTGCCGCCGCGTATTCACCTCGATCTGTACGCGGAGGACCAGACGAGGGAGGTCGCGCGGCTGATCGGCTTGGGCGCCACCGAGGTTCAATGGGACAAGCGACCCCCGGACGCGGACTACGTCATCCTCGCCGACCCGGAGGGCAACCGCTTCTGCGTCGTGGACGCAGGCTGATCGTCATTCGACCCCGACGCCCGAGAGGGCGGCGCGACCCCGGACGCGGGCAGCTCTCAGGCCTCCGACACGGTCCCGCCCGACGGACCCGGCTCCATCGGTGACGGCGATCCGGGCTGGCCCCTCATCGGGGGCCGGGCCGCGTCCATGTCGGCGAACAGCTCGACCAGCTCGATGACATTCAGCACGTTCGCGATGTCGAGCGGGTTGCTGGCGATGTCGAGGACGGGCCCGAGTCCGCGCGTCATCATCAGGTAGACCCTCAGATCCTTGGCGAGACCCGGGCCCAGTGAGGACGGATCGGCCTGGACGGCCGCCTGGATCGCAGCACCGTCGGCTTCTCCCCGCGCCTGCTCGATCGAGCGGATCAACGCCGGGACCCCCCAGACCACGAACTCGTGCTGAGCCGATCGCGTCGTCACCAGCAGCTTCCTGCTGAGAAACCGGGACGTGTCCGCGAGCTCGACGATCGTCGGCAGGACGATGCTCAACTGGCCCTTGACCCGATTGAACGGGTGCGATCGGAAGACCAGTCGCCAGTTCGTCAGATGCAGGCGACCGCCGATGGCCTCCTTGCCGCCAAACCCTGCCCAGGCCATGGCCCGTTCCGTGTCAGGGAGCGCCTCGAGACCGTGGTGGATGGTGATGTGCTGCCGCTGCACCTGGCCCCACCCGGGGCGCCGGTCGCGGAGCTCGGGCCGGGTCAGGGCCACGACGAGGATCGGAAGGGAGCGGGTCCACTCCATGAGGTGGTCGATGAAGTCCAGGAGCCCCTCGTCCGCCCACTGCAGCTCCTCGAACACCAGCACGGCCGTGCCACGCCCGGCGATCGCCGCGAAGAAGGCGCGCCACGCGGAGAACACCTCCTCGCGCTCCTGGTGCCCGGCCTGCTCGAGTCCGAGCAGCAAAGCCAGCGCGGGCCGAATCCACTCGCGGTCGGCAGCTGCGGGCACGTAGTCCTCGAGCGTCGCGTCGAGCTTCTGCCCCACCGTGTTCATGTCGTCCGTGGCGGCGATCCCCGCCCGCTGGCGAACCATCTCGGCGAGCGCGCGATACGCGATCCCGTCGCCATAGGCCGGGGTTCGGCCCTGGTGCCAGTAGATGTCGTCGACGACGCCGTCGATGTACTTCAGGAACTCCCCCGCGAGCCGGGCCTTCCCGATCCCGGCCACGCCCATAACGGTGACGAGCCGCGCTCGGCCCTCCCGCCCGGTGGCTTCGAGGGTCTCCTTGAGCAGGCGCAGCTCCTCGTCGCGGCCGACGAACGGTGGCTCCGCGAGCTCGGTCCGGCCCCCGCCGCCTCGCTGGCCGAGCAGCCGGGTCGCCCGGCCAGCTCGAACCGATGCTCCCTTGCCCCGGAGTTGGCGTTCGCCGGCGTCCTCGATCGCGATCGCGCGCTCGACGACGGATCGGGTCGTCTCGTCGACGAGGACCTCGCCGGGCTCGGCCACGGACTGGAGCCGGGCGGCGGTGTTCACGATGTCCCCCGCCACCATCCCCTGGCCCCGGGCGTTCAGCGTAACGGCCGCCTCGCCGGTCGTGACCGCCGCGCGCAGGCGAAGCGATGCGCCGTCGACGTCGCCGAGCGAGCTCACGCGATCGACGAGGTCGAGCGCTGCCCGAACGGCCCGTTCCGCGTCGTCCTCGCGCGCGGTCGGCGAGCCCCAGACCGCCATGACGGCGTCACCGATGAACTTCTCGACCACCCCGCCGTAGATCTGGATGACCTCGTGGGCCGTGTCGAAGTAGCGGGTGAGGAGCTCGCGCACTTCCTCCGGATCGCGCCCCTCGGCCAGGCTGGTGAAGCCGACCAGGTCGGCGAACAGGACCGCCACCTGGCGGCGCTCCGCTGACGGCGCAGGAGCGGCAGCGGTCGTCGGTTCGCCCGCCTGCCGGCCCGCGCCCGCCGAGCCGCCGTCGGTCGGAGCCCCGCAGTCGCCGCAGAAGCGGTGCTGTGGCTGGAGAGGCGCGCCGCAAACGGGGCAGCCGGCGAGCTGGCGCCCACACGTCGTGCAGAACTTCTGCCCGTCGGGGTTTTCCGTCCGGCAGCCGGTGCACCGCATCCTGGGCGCCCTCACTCCTTGCGGCAGCCGTCGGAGCGATCGACGGCAACCACTCTCGACTGGCCCGGCCCTCACGCTACCGGATCGCTCCGACTTCCGTTCGCTGCGCGACGTGACAGAACGAGAACGGTGCGAGAGCACGTCCTGCCGCGAGGCCGGCGCCTGGCTGTCGCTGGCCCGCCCAGCGTGCGGGACGACGCTCCTGCCTCGATCCCGGTTGCGGCGAGTGCGGTCCGCACGCACCGCCCTGCACGGTGGAGCGTCCGCTGTGCGACACACCGACGGTCGCCCCCATTGCTTGACTGGGCTGAACAGGCGCGCAAGATGGCGGTAGCTCAAGTTGCGGGACACGGCAACCACACAACGGACGAAAGGAGATCGAGCGATGCCCGCGAGAAGGATCCTTCCCAAGGCGACCGGCGACGACCAGGACACCGAGGGCCACGCCAGCCGCAGGATGCCCAAGGCGACCGGCGACGACGAGGACACCGAGGGCCACGCCAGCAGGCGGCTGCCCAAGGCGACCGGCGATGATGACGACACCGAGGGCCACGCCAGCCGGCGGATGCCCAAGGCGACCGGCGACGACGACACCGAGGGCCACGCCAGCAGGCGGCTGCCCAAGGCGACCGGCGACGACGAGGACACCGAGGGCCACGCCAGCAGGCGGCTGCCCAAGGCGACCGGCGATGATGACGACACCGAGGGCCAGTCGATGCTGAGCAACCCGTTGCTCAACCGGCAGCTCGCCTCGGCCCGCGAGCAGGATATCCAGCGCCACCTCAAGCAGCGCCAGAACTCACCGGAGGGACAGCGCCCCAACAACAAGCGGGGGCGTGACTGATCCACCGCCGAGCTCTTCCACGTCGAACGGGACGGAGTCAGCAATGACCCCGTCCCGTTTCCTGTTGCGTGCCTGGGCGGGGTAGCATCTCGGTCACTTCCATCGGCGGCCAGCCAGAGTGCCGAGGTGACGATGACCGACCAGGTCGCCACGGACTTCGCGACCGAGGCACTGCGACGGTGCCGCCTGTTCGCGCGCGTCGATCCGGAGTCACTCGCGGTCTGCGCCGCCAGCCTCCGGGTCCGCCGGTATCGCAGGAGCGAGACCGTGTTCCACCAGGGCGACCCCGGGGACTCGCTCTACATCGTCGAGTCCGGTTCGGTGAAGATCGTCCTGCCGTCACCCGAGGGCGAGGAGGGGGCGATCATCGCCACGCTCGGGCGGGGCGAATTCTTCGGTGAGCTCGCGCTGCTCGATGGCGCGCCCCACTCGGCCACGGCCGTTGCCATCGAGCCGACCCAGGCGCTGGTCCTCCGCCGCGAGACCTTCGACGAGCTGATCGAGACGCAGCCGGCGCTCCGCCGCGCCCTGTTCGCCGGCCTGGCTGGGGAGCTCCGCCGGCTGACCGACCACGTCGAGGACCTCTACTTCCTCGACCTCCCGGGGCGGCTCGCCAGCAGCCTCGTCCGCCGGGCTCGGCAGCGCAATCCAGGCAACGCGAACAACGTCCGGCTCGAATGGCCGTTCACCCAGTCCGAGCTGGCCGCGATGGTGGGCGGCACGCGCCAGTCGGTGAACCGCCTGCTCGCGGACCTCTCGGCGCGGGGGCTGATCCGGATCGAGGGCGACAGCCTGGTCATCCCGGACGTGGATCGCCTTGCCCAGACCGTGGAGCGCTGAGGCCGGTGAGCCGCGACCGACTCCGCCCGCGGTGGCCGCGTGTCCGCTGACCGTCGCCGCCGGCTGGAGCGCGATGCGCTCTCCCTCCTCGAGGCGATCGCCGTGCGGGCCGAAGCCGGGCGCCGGCTCCAGGGCGACAGCGGCCGGGCCGTGCTGCGCTCGGTCGTCGAGGCGACCGCAGCGCTGTTTGATGCGGAGGCCGCCTCGATCGCGCTCTACGACGCGGCCTCGGATCGGCTCGTCTTCGAAGTCGCGGCGGGCGTCCAGGGGCAGGGGGTGATCGGGCTCTCGATCTCGCCGGACCAGGGGATCGCCGGATACGTCTTCCGGACCGGCCAGGCCCTCGCGCTGTCCGACGTCGAGCGTGACCCCCGATTCGGTCGAGCCGTGGCCGAGCAGACCGCCTACCTGCCGCGGTCGATCGTCGCCGTGCCCCTGGTCAGCGACGAGCGGACGATCGGCGTCCTCGAGGTCCTCGACAAGCGAAGCGCCGCGTCCTTCTCGCTCCGCGACATCGAGCTGGCCGCCATCTTCGCGCGGCAGGCGGCGACCGCCATCAGCGCCACCCGCGTGGAGCGCGACGTCGCGTCGCTCATCGCGTCCAGCCTGCGCGCGCTGGCAGCGGGGGAGGAGCCGCGGACCGCTGCCGCCGAGGCGATCGTCGCGGCCGCGACCGCGGACCTGGGACGGGACGACGAATCGGGGCTGTGGGCCCTCGCCGACGCGATCGCGCGCGTGCGGACGGCGGATCCCGCTCAGCTGGAGCTCGTCACGGACATCCTTGACGCGCTTGGTCGCCGCGCCGGGCGCGACACGCGACGCCGCCGGCGGGCGCGACCCGGGAGCGATGCCGGAGAGGTGCGTTGACGGATCTGGACCTGCCCGCGTGGAGCGAGCCGTTCGTCGGCCAGCGCCGTGCCGAGCTGGAGCACCTCGGTCCGTTCGGCGTGCTCGACCGCGATGCCGCCTTCGGCGGCAGCGACGGGAGCGGGGTCCGGGTCGCGATCATCGACTCCGGGATCGAGCGCGATCACGCGGCGGTCGGCGGCCGCCTGATCGCCAGCTACCGGGTCGAGCCGACGGACGAGGACCCGATCGTGGTCGAGGACCCGGAGGCGATCGACGTCGTGGGCCATGGCACGGCGTGTGCGGGGATCATCCACTCCCTGGCCCCGGGCGCGGAACTCATTTCCGTCCGCGTGCTCGGCCCGGACAATCGTGGCAAGGGGGCGAACTTCGCAGCGGGGCTGATCTGGGCGATCGAGCATGGCGTGACGGTCGTCAACCTGAGCCTGTCCTCGCGGAGCGAGGCCCTCTTCGGGCTGTTCCATGAGCTGACCGACGAGGCCTATTTCGGCAACGTCCTCCTGGTCAGCGCGGCGAACAACGTCCCGGGACCCAGCTATCCGTCACTCTTCTCGTCGGTCGTCTCCGTCGCCGCCCACGACGTGCCCGATCCGTGGACCTGGTACTACAACCCGCGCCCGCCGGTCGAGTTCGGGGCCCACGGGCTCGACGTCGACGTGGCCTGGCGCGACGGGGGAAGGACGGTCGCGACGGGCAACAGCTTCGCGGCGCCGCACGTGGCGGGTCTGGCCGCCCTGATCCGGGCGGGGCACCCTGCGGCGACGCCATTCGAGGTCAAGGCGATGCTGGCCGCCACGGCGAACCGCTGACCGGAGCTCATGGATCTGCGGACGCCCGGACGGCGGCTGGTCCGCCGCGATACAGCGCCAGCAGTCGCGGCCGGAGATCCGGGGCTGCCGAGACCAGCTCGAGGAAGGCGTTCGCCTCGAGGCCCAGCAGCCGGCCGTCCGTTCCGGCCGTGACGGTGGCCGTGCGAGGCGCACCCGTCAGGAGCCCCAGCTCGCCGAACACCTCGTCCGGGCCGAGCGTGCGCAGGAGACGGGGCGGCGCCCCGTCTCCCGAGTCCCAGACCGTGAACTGCCCGTGGAGGATCACGTAGAAGCGATCCGCCGGTTCTCCCTGCCGAACGATCGGTTCACCGGCCGGGACCTGGAGCGGGGTGGCACGCGCGAGCGCGCTCGCGAGGCGACCCGCGGGAACGCCCGCGAACAGCGGCAGGCCCGCGAGACGCCGGGCGACGTCCGCGATCTCCGGCCGCGGCCCCGCCGGCAGCGTATTGCCGAGGAGGGCCACGCCCCCGACCGCCCCGGCCACGACGAGCGCCGCCGCCGCGACGAGCACGGGTCCGATCCCGACCCAACCCGCGAGAACCGGCATGACCAGCGAACCGGCCGCGTAGGCGAGCGTCGTCAGGGTTTCGGCCGTGCCGAGGGCCCGGCCTCGCATCGTGTCCGGCACGAGGCGCTGGAAGATCGTCGTGCTGGCGACCTCGACGACGAGGCTGCCCGCCGAGGCGATCGCCATCGCGACGAACGCGACCGCCAGGGACGGCACCACGCCGAGCAGGGCGAGGCCGGCGGCAAACATGAGCGTCCCGCCGAGGAGGATCGCCCGCAGGCCGGCGTTGACGATCAACGCGCCCGACGCGAGCGCGCCCATCACGGCGCCCACGCCGATCCCGGCATTCAGGAAACCCGTCCCTTCCTCGCCCGCCCCGAGCTGCTCGACCGCCAGGAGGACGGTCAGGATGCCCAGTCCACCGAAGGCGAAGGCCGCCGTGACGTCGGCGAGCGTCAGCCCCGCGACCGGACGGGCGATGGCGGCAAGCGAGGGTGGCTCGGGCCGCTCGCCGGCGGATGAGGCCGCACCCGGCTCGTCACCCGCCGCAAACGCGTCTCCACCCGCTCGGACGGAGGGCAGCCGCCAGAGCACCGCCGCCACGATCGCGAAGGAGACGGCGTTCAGCAGGAAGGCGGCCGTCAGCCCGCTGGTGGCAATCAGCAGCCCCGCGACCCCGGGCCCGATGATGAATGCCAGGTTGTCGAGCGTGGACCAGGCGCTGTTCGCGGGACCCAGCTCCGCCTCGTCGCGGACGATCGAAGGCAGGTACGCCCCGATCGTGGGGCTGAAGAACGCGGAGAACGCCGCGGCGAGGATCGAGAGCGCGACGACGGCGGTGACGGGTGCGTCCGTCGCCACCAGCCAGGCGAGGCCCAGCATGATGACCCCGCGGGCGACGTCCGTGACGAGAAGGATGAGGCGCCGGTCGAAGCGGTCGGCCACGATGCCGGCCGGGATGGAGAGCAGGACGTACGGCAGCACCCGCGCCGCGCCGACGATCCCGAGCAGGACGGTGTCCTGGCTCTCGCGGTAGACGACGATCAGCAGGGCGACCAGGTAGAGCCAGTCGCCGATGGACGAGACGAACTCGCCGATCAGCAGCCGGCTCAGCGGCCGGTTGTCGAGGATCCGCCGATAGGCCGCCAGCGCTCCCACGATCCCTCCCTGTGCAGGCCGCCATGATGAGGCTCACGCGCGCCGCCAGCCGGGGCGTGTCGGCCATTCGACAACCGGGCCGTCGGATCGGAGCTGGCCACCGCCCGGCTGGCGGAGCACGATGCGGCCATCAGCTCGGATGCAGCCGAGAGGCCAGCGTCTCATGCCGTGCCGTGGGCGAGATCAGGCCACGACGGTGAGGCATACCGGATGACCGACCGGATCGGCGAGGTAGATCCAGCTCTCGTTGTCGAGGTCATGGCCTGGCCGGGTGGCGCCGAGCTCGACGAGCCGCCGCTCGGCCTCGGCCAGATCGGCGACCACCAGATCGACACGCACCGGTGGCTGGCTATGAGGGTCCCAGGCAGGGGCCGTGAAGCTGACCGCCCGCTCGCAGCCCAGGCGCACGCTGTGCGGACCGGCCAGGTAGACCGCGTCATCGCCGCTGTAGATGACCTGCCAGCCGGTTACCGCCTGATAGAACTCGGCAAGCCGCTTCGGATCCGGGCAGGCCATGGTGACGGAGGTGATCTCGGCGATCGACGTCACGTTCGACTCCCTTGTGCTCATCGGGCGGACCGGCTGCCCGCAAGCGGGGGCACGGCGTCGGTCCGGTACAAAGGTAGGCGCGAGCGTGATCGGTATCTTGAACAAATGCGACGCATGAGCCGAGGGCGGTCGAGGGTAGGCACGGCGGGCACACGGCCGCCCGCGCTGCCGACGCTAGACTGCCGGCATGCTGACGGCTGTTGATCCGGACACCCGCGGCATCGTCCATCCCGGGGTCGGACTCCGCCACTTCAGGCTGACGACCTTCGCCCCCTCGCCCGCTGTCGCGCGCGTGGTCGAACGCTACTGGGTGTCGGAATGGGATCTCGGAGCCGGCGAGTCGTACGTCCAGCGGGTCCTGCCTCACCCGGTGGCAAACGTCTGCTTCGAGGCCTCCGGTGCGTCGGTGCACGGGGTGATCACCGGGCAGACCTCGCATCGCCTGGAAGCCAAGGGCCGAGCCGTGGGCATCACCTTCCGACCGGGTGGCTTTCGGCCGTACCTCGACCACTCGATGTCATCGATCACGAACAGCGTCCGCTCGATAAGCGATGTCTTCGGTGAGGAAGGGGACGCGCTCGAGCATGCGGTGTCGGCGGCAGGCACGGCGGAAGCCGTGCAGCTGATCGATGAGTTCCTGTCGTCATGGCGGACGAGCGGGCCGGCGCACGTGGCCGAGCTCAGCGAGATGGTCGACGGCGTGGCCGGCGATCCCAGCCTGCTCCGGGTCGACGCCCTCGCCCGCACATCGGCGATGAGCGCGCGGCAGCTCGAGCGGCTCTTCAGGGACCACGTCGGCGTCGGTCCGAAATGGGTCATCCGGCGGTACCGGCTGTACGAGGCGGCCGAGATGGCCCAGAGCGTGACGAAACATCGCTGGGCCGACGTCGCGGCTGAGCTGGGCTATAGCGACCAGGCGCACCTCATCCGCGACTTCCGGTCGATGTTCGGCGTGACGCCGCGCCAGTACGCTTCAGGAGCCATCTGACCGGCGACACGGAGGCTGCCCGTGGTGGCGGGCCGTCGACGTCGGGCCGCCGTGGCGGAGATCGAGCTCAGTCGTCGAGCACGAACGTCACGAGCATGTTCACCTGGTACTCGACGATCCGGTTGTCCTTGATCTCGACCCGCTGCTCCTTGACCCAGGCGCTCGTCACGTTCCGAAGCGTCTTGGTTGCGCGGGTGACGCCC
>JACDAV010000406.1 GCA_013695255.1 Chloroflexota bacterium | reverse complement strand
CGTTTCAGGCAGCACAGGGATCGAGGCAACCCGCTCGACCCCTACGACATCCTCCGCGAGGACTACGAGCGCACCGTTCAGGCGGCCACCGAATCGCTCGAGCCGGTCATCCCGACGTCCCGCGAATCGGGGCTCCTCGGGTTGCCGCGCCACGCGCCGGCGATGCTCATCCGCCGCATGTCGACGGACCAGACGGGGTCGATCGTCGAGCTTTCGCACCTGCTCCTGCGCGGTGATCGCTCGCGGTTCCTGCTCGAGCGCCGCGTCCGCGATGGCTGGCCAGGCGCTCCCACGGCCGCCGGTGACGACGCCCCGCTGCCCGGCCCCGACCACATCGCCGCCTCGCTCCTGGCCGACGCATGAGATCGCTCGGCCCGACCGGCCCGAACCCTTCACTCTCGGAGGACCCGCACGATGACCGTCCAGACCCGCCCCGATGCCGCGCTCCGCTGGCTGAGCGAGGCGCGCGCCGTCCTGGACCGGATCGAGGGGACGGAACTCGACCCGATCGAGCGGGCGGCCGACCTGTTCGCCCGGACGATCGCGGCGGACGGCCTCGTCCACGTGTTCGGGTCCGGGCACTCGCGGATGAACACCGAGGAGATGTTCCCCCGGATCGGCAGCTTTCCCGGGTTTCACCCGATCGCCGAGCTGGCGATCTCGAACCATGTCGGCGTCGTGGGCCCCAACGGCCTCCGCCAGGCGATGTTCCTCGAGAAGGTCGACGGCTTCGGGCGGATCATCCTCCAGCAGATCAAGCTCCACCCGGGCGACGCGTTCCTCATCTTCTCCAGCACGGGCATCAACGGCGTCGTCATCGAGGTCGCCCTGTACGCCAAGGCGATGGGCCTCCCGGTCGTCGCTGTCACGTCGCTCGATCACACGCGGTCCACCGACTCGCGGCATCCCTCGGGGCGCAAGCTAGCCGAGGTGGCAGACATCGTGATCGACAATGCGAGCCACGCCGGCGACGCCGCGGTCGCGATCGAGGGCCTGCCGTTCAAGGTGGGCCCGACTTCATCGATCGGGGCGATTGCGGTCGTCAACATGCTCAAGACGCGGACCGCCGAACGGCTCGTCGAGCTCGGGATGCCGCCGGTCGTGCTGACGAGCCCGCATTTCGTCGGCCAGACGGCCGGCGCCGAGCAGCTCGAGCGGGTCTACGAGGAGTATTTCCGCCGGGTCACCCGTGCCTACGACCCGGACGGCGCGCTCGTTGTCCCCGAGACCTACGAGTGAGAGCGGCATGACGGCCCGGCGCTACGCGGGCCGGGTCTGCCTCGTCACCGGCTCTACCGGGATCGCCGCAGCGTCCGCGAAACGCTTCGCCGCCGAGGGCGGCCAGGTCCTCGTCGCGTCGCGGACCGAGGACCATTGCCGCGAACTCGTCGAGGCGATCCGCGCCAGCGGAGGCGAGGCGGCCTACGAGACGGCGAACCTGAGCAAGGAGGGCGCCGCCGAGCGGGCCGTCGCCGCGGCGGTCGAGCGGTTCGGCCGCATCGATGCCGTGTTCAACGTAGCCGGCGGCAGCGGCCGCAGGTTCGGCGATGGTCCGATCCACGAGGCGACCCCGGCGGGCTGGGACGCGACCCTCGAGCTGAACCTGCGCAGTCAGTACCTCATGTGCCACGCCGCCATCCGCCGGATGCTCGAGCAGGAACGCGACGCTCAGGGCATGCGCGGAGCGATCCTCAACATGGGCAGCATCCTCGCTTTCCATCCGTCGCCAGCCCACTTCCCGACCCACGCCTACGCCGCGGCGAAGGGCGCGATCGCCTCGCTGACGGTCACGATGGCCGCCTACTACGCCCCGCACCGGATCCGGGTCAACGCGGTTGCGCCATCGCTGACACGGACGCCGATGGCGGGACGGGCGGCGAGCGACCCGGCCACGGTGGCCTTTGTGGACTGGAAGCAGCCGCTCGTGGGGGGTCTCCTCGAGCCCGAGGACATCGCCGACGCGGCCGCGTTCCTCCTGTCCGGCGAGGCGCGTGCGATCACCGGCCAGGTCCTCAAGGTCGATGGCGGCTTCTCGGTCACCGAGTCACCGCCTGAGCGTGGCCCGCAATGACTGAGCTGTTCGTCAACGCGACCGACCCGGACTTCCTCACTGGGGCCGAGATCGCTGGTCGCCGCCAGCCGCTCGAGTACGTCCGGTTCCTGGCCGACAAGGTGCCCGGCTACGAGCGCGGACGGCTGGCCACGCTCTCCACCCAGATCGGGGTCCGCGAGACGCGCCGGGTGTACGGCGACTACCGGCTGACCCGCGACGACGTCCTGTCCGCCATCCGTTTCGACGACGGCGTGGGCCTGTGCGGCGCGCCGATCGAGGATCACCACGCCGGCGCCGACACGCGCTGGCAATACCTGCCCGACGGGCAGGCGGTCGAGATCCCGTATCGCACGCTCGTCGTGCGTGACGCGGCCAACGTCCTCGTCGCCGGGCGCTGCTTCAGCGCGACCCACGACGCCCATGCGTCGGTCCGCTCGATGGCCCAGTGCATGGCGATGGGCCAGGCCACCGGAACGGCAGCGGCGATGGCGGCCGCCGCGGGCAGCGACCCGCGCGACGTTGCGGTCGACGCGCTCCGAGCGCGGCTGGTCGCCGACGGTGCGATCCTGCGTCTGACCGAGCCGGTTCGGGCCGAGTAGCACGAGGGCCGGGCACGGAATGGGCGCGTCGGGCGAGTACCTGATCGGGTTCGACATCGGCGGGACGCGCCTGAAGTCGGGTGTCGTCCGGTTCGACGGCGCTGTGGAGCGACCAACCCTCGAGGACACGAGCCGGGGCGGCTTCGAGGACGCGGTCCTGCCTCTCCTCTACGCCCATGCCCGGGCGAACATTGACGCGATCGGGGCCGGCTGCGCCGGGATCGGGATCGCTCTGCCGGGCATCGTCGAGACCGCGTTCGGCTCGCGCTACCTGCCGGGCAAGGTCCTCGGCATCGAGGGCTTCCCGCTCCGCGAGGAGCTCGAGGCGGAGTTCGGCGTCCCCGTCCGGTGCGTCAACGACGGCGCGGCAGCCACCCTCGCCGAGTGGCGCTTCGGGGCTGCCCGCGGCATCGACGACGTCGTCGGCCTCACGATCGGGACCGGTGTCGGCAGCGGCGTCGTCGTCGGCGGCCGGCCGTTCGAAACATCGAACCTGGGCGACGGCGTGTCCGTGGGCCACTTCACGATCGACACCGGCGGCCGGCTGTGCCTGTGCGGCAACCGCGGTTGTGCCGAGACGCTCGTCTCTGCCGACGCCGTCGCCGGGCGGTTGCGCGACGCGCTCGGCCGGAGAGTCCCGAGCATGCTTGCCGGGCGCTTCCGCGAGGATCCCCACTCGATTGGCTTTCCGGCCCTTGTCGAAGGCGTCCGCGCCGGCGACCGGATCTGCACCGAGATCCTCGCCGAGTTCCGGCGCGACCTTGGGGCCACGATCGTCACCGCGATCCACGCCTACAACCCAACGGTCGTGGTGCTCGCGGGCGGGCCGATGAGCGCCGCCGACCTGTTCCTCGCGGAGGTCCAGGCCTACGTCGGCGAGTACGCCTTCATCTTCCCCAAGCGTCGGGTCGTCGAGCTGCGCGTCGCCCGGCTCGGGGATCACGCGGGCGTGCTGGGCGCGGCCGCCGTCGTCATGAGTGCGCTCGAGGAAACCTCCGCGTGACCTACATCCGAACCGTTCTCGGCGACATCGAGCCCGCCGACCTCGGCCCGACGTACGCCCACGAGCATCTCGTCATCGACGGCGGGAGACCGGTCGAGCTGTACCCGGACTTCGACCTGAGCGACGTCGACAGGGCCGTCGCCGAGCTCGCCCCGGCCCGCGACCTCGGGCTCGCCTGCGTCGTCGATGCGATGCCGTGCAGCGCGGGGCGCAACGTGCGAAAGCTCGTCGAGATCAGTCGCCGGAGCGGCGTCCACGTCATCGCTCCGAGCGGGCTCCACCTCGCAAAGTACTACGCTGCGGACCTATGGTCCGAGCGTGGCTCTGTCGACGAGCTCGCCGAGCGCTTCCGGGCGGATATCGAGGACGGGATCGATGAGCACGACTACCTGGGGCCCGTCGTCGAGCGGACCGAATATCTAGCCGGGGTCATGAAGATCGCCGGCAGCGAACCCTCGCTGACCCCCCGCGAGCGGCGCGTCTACGAGGCGGCCGCGAGCGCCCACCGTACGACCGGCAGCCCGATCCTGACTCATTGCTCCGAGGGCCTGGGGGCGCTCGAGCAGGTCCGGCTCCTCGCCGACCACGGTGTCGATCCACGCCATGTGACCCTGTCGCACACCGACAAGGTCATCGACCGCGGCTATCATCGCGAGATCCTCGCGACGGGCGCGTTCGTCGAATACGACCAGGGGTTCCGCTGGAAGGCCGGGGTCGACAACGGGACGCTCACCCTGCTCGCGTGGCTGTTCGAGGACGGCTACGGAGACCAGCTGATGCTCGGCATGGATGCGGCTCGCCAGGGCTACTGGACGACGTATGGCGGCGAGCCCGGGATGACGTTCCTGCTGGGCGAGTTCGCCGCGGCGATGCGCGAGCGGGGCATCGGCGACGACGCCCAGGCGGCGCTGTTCGTGCGCAACCCGGCCCGCGCCTACGCGTTCGCGCCCGTCGCGGTCACGGCGGGGTGAGCGCGACCGCGAAACCGGCGACGCTCGGGGGCAACCTCGTCACGAGCGTCGTTGGTTCGCATGCCCATCCTTCCTGGCTCGTCGTCGGGGTCGCAGCCGCGGGACGTGGCGAGCTCGGGCCGGTTGACATCCGCGAGATGCAGGACGACGCGGTCGACACCGCGCTGCGCGACCAGGAGGACGCCGGGGTCGATGTCGTATCCGACGGCGAGATGCGCCGCGCAGGTTTCTTCACGGCCGAGTTCTATCGCCACCTGACTGGGCTGCGCCCGCTCGCCCCCGAGCGCCGGGTCGGCGCGCCGGGGCACGACCAGCAGCATCGCTTCGAGGTCCTCGAACCGATCACGGCCCCGGAAGGGCTCGGCGTCGTCGACGAGTTCCGCTACGCCCGGACGCGGACGGAGCGTCCGCTCAAGGTCACGATCCCCGGGCCGTTCACGCTCGCCGGCCGGCTCGCCGCCGGTGGCGTCTATCGCGACCGGGTTGCCGCAACCGAGGCGTTCATCCCGATCCTCGCCGCGGAGATCGGCGCGCTCGTCGCCGACGGCGCGACCTTCATCCAGATCGACGAGCCGTCCCCGGCGATCCACCCGGATGCGCCGGCCGACTTCGCCGGCCTGTTCAACGCGGTGATCGAGGGCGTCCCGGCGGAGGTGCGGCTGGCAGCCCACCTGTGTTTCGGCAACTACGTGGGCCGCCCGCTCGCGAAGCGGACGTATGGCCCGGTCCTCGACCAGCTGCGCGGGTTCCAGGTCGCCGAGCTCGTCCTCGAGTTCGCCAACCGCGAGCTCGCCGAGCTCGACCTGCTCGAGGCGCTGACCGACCGGTTCGACGTGGCCGTTGGGATCGTCGACGTGAAGAACTCCTACGTCGAGACCGCCGCCGACGTCGCGGCGCGGATCGAGCGAGTGCTCGAGCACGTCCCGGCCGAGCGGCTCTCGCTCGTACCCGACTGTGGCTTCTCGCAGACCGCCCGCGGCGTGGCCAGGGCGAAGCTGCACGCGCTCGTCGCCGGGCGCGACCTCGTCAGGGGCGCTGGCCCGGGCTGACCGGGAGATGCAGGCGGGCCGCGACGAGTAGCGGACCCTGGCCCCACGGGACGTCGAACCCGCGTGGGACGTCGGCGAGGCGGCACAGGACGTGGCGCGGGGGTTGACACAAGACCCAGTCACGTCGGGACGACGAGCTCCAGGCGGACGGTCCAGCGGAGGAGGCTCCCGGGCTCGACGACCCGTGCCCGGCCCGCATCGATCGCGGACATGAGGTCGTCGTGGGGCGACGTCGTAGGCTCGAGCGCGACCTGGTGGCGCCGCTCGCCGGTCGGCCAGCCGCCGTAGTCGAGCCAGATCCCGAGCGCGGGTGCAACGGCACGATCCCAATCGAACCGGAGCTCGGCGCCGTCGGTGCCGCGGGCGGCGACGGCGAAGCCCGAGCTCGCATCGAGGTAGAGCTTGGCCGACTGGCCCGCCTCGACCCCGCGCACGCGGTCGAGCGGTGCGGTGCCGGCGGCGGTTGACCCACCCGGCCAGTCGATCGCCTCGAGGTCGTCGGCAAAGCCGAACCCCGCGTGATGGGTCAGGCGCGCGCGGACCGCGGGTTCGACGACGAGCGTCGATCCCGGCTCCAGCGCGAGCAGCGCGTGCATCGACCAGAGGACCGGCAGCGGGCGCGGGCCATCGGCCACGAGCTCGTACTCGACGACGACGAGCGGCCCATCGAGCCGGATCGCCCGCCGAAGCGTGAACGGCCAACGGGGACTCGTCCAGGTCGCTGCCAGCCCATCGGCGCCCAGCTCGATGACGGTCTGGCGGCCCCACAGGTCGCCGTGATCGCGAAGGGCGGGCGCCGTCGGATCCAGTGGGTCCGGGCACGGCGCGACCGTCGGCAGGCACTCGTCCCACCCGAAGGCCTCCGCCCCGCCGAAGACCGCGTCGTCTGCCGCCCAGGCCGCCGCGGCTTCCTCCCCGCCGCTCGTTGCTCCTTGGACGAGCCATTCCCGCCCGCTGCGGAGATCGACGAGCGAGACGACCCGCGCGCCGAGCGACGGCACGGCGACGAGCCGGACCGCGTCGTTCTCGAGGGCGACCGCCGGCCGGTCGTGCCAGCGCGCTGCGACCATGCCGCCTGACCGGCCCGCGAGATGCGCCGCCGCTCAGGCGGCGGCGATCCGTGTCCGCGCGCGTTCGGCCCGCGCCTGCCGGTACTGGGCGACCGCGACTGCGCCGACGAGCAGGATGCCGAGGGCGACCCGCTGGTAGAACGCGCCGACGCCGAGCAGATTCATCCCGTTGGTCAGCACGCCGACGAGAAGCACGGCGAGGAAGGTGCCGACGATCGTGCCGCGTCCGCCGGTCGTTGCCGCGCCGCCCAGAAACACCGCGGTGATCGCCTGCAGCTCGAGGCTCCGCCCGTTGATCGGGTTGCCTGAGGTTACCCGGGCCGTGAGGAGCACGCCCGCGAGACCGGCGATGGCACCCGAGATCAGGTACATCGTGATCCGGACGTTGCGCAGGTTGATGCCGGCGAGGCGGGCCGCCGTGGCATTGCCGCCGATCGCGTAGATCGACCGGCCGAACTCCGTGTAGCGCATGACCACGTGCATGACGACGGCGACGATGATGAGAACGACGAAGATGACCGGGACGCCCGGCCACGGGCGGCCCCCGAGATCCGGGATCGGCAGGTCCTGCAGGAACCGGCCCGTCCCGAGCCAGGTGAATTCCGGCTGGGTGACGACGCCGATCGGCTTGCCCTCGGGAGCGATCAGGAATGCCAACCCGTCGAACGCGGCGAGCGTGCCCAGGGTCGCGATGATCGGATTCACCTTGAGGATCGTGACGATCAGGCCGTTGATGACACCGCAGAACACCCCGGCCGCGATCCCCGCCAGGATCGCCAGCTGCATCGAGCCCGCGCCGAAGCTGCCGAGGACCCCCTGGGTCACGATGATCGCCGAGAACACCGAGGCCACGCTCGCGATCGAGCCGACCGAGATGTCGAGGGCGCCGGCGACGATGACGACCGTCTCGCCGATCGCCAGGAGCCCGACGATGACGATGCTCTGGGCGAGACTGTTCATCAGGTTCTGCCACGACCAGAAGAACTGCCCCCCGCTGATCCCGAGCAGCGGGCTGAGGTTGCCGATCACGACGACCAGGAGCACGAGCGCGAGGACGAGCGACAGGTTGTCGACCCCGACCGCCGCGATGACCCGGCGGATGAGCCCGCGCCCGCGACGCGGGCGGGTGACGGAGGGCGTGGTCGGCGTGGTGGGGGTGGTCGTGGTGGTGTCGGCGGCGCTCACAGCTGTCCCTCTGCTTCCATCGCCGCCTTCGCCTGCTCCGCGGTCATGGCGAGGTGATCGACCATCGCGAGCCCGAGCACCTGCTCCTCGGTGACGCCCTCGCCGCCCTGGAGCTCTCCGGTGATCCGCCCGTTTTGCATGACGTAGATGCGATCCGACATGCCCAGGATCTCGGGCAACTCGGACGAGATGAACATGATCCCGAGGCCGTCGTTGGCGAGCTCGTCGATGAGCCGGTAGATCTCTGCCTTGGCGCCGACATCGATCCCGCGGGTCGGCTCATCGAGGATGAGCACCTTCGGCTTGGCGGCGAGCCAGCGCGCCAGGACGACCTTCTGCTGGTTGCCGCCGGATAGCTTGCCGACTTCCTGGTCGAGCGAGGGGGTCTTGACCGCGAGCCGCTCGACGTACTCGGCGCCGATTCGCCGCTCGAGGCGGCGCTGGACGAAGCCGAACCGGGTCAGCCGGGCGAGGATCGCCAGCGAGGCATTCTCGATGACCGATCGGATGAGGACCAGCCCTTCGCGCTTGCGATCCTCGGGAGCGAGCCCGATGCCGGCCCGGATTGCGCTGGTGGGGCTGGTAATCGACGCCTCGCGGCCGTCCACCGAGATCTTTCCGGCCGTTCGCGGCAGCTCACCGAAGATGACCTTTGCGAGCTCTGTCCGGCCGGCCCCGACGAGGCCCGCGAAGCCGACGACCTCGCCGGCGTGGATCTCGAAGTCCACGCCCTTGTGCCAGTCGCTGCGGATCCCCTCGGCGCGGAGGACGACGCGGTCCTGGACGGCCGGCCTGCGGCGGAAGACGTCGGTCAGCTCCCGCCCGACCATGAGTCGAACGATCTCCCCCTGGGTCAGCTCGCTCGCCGCTCGAGCGGCGACGAGCTTCCCGTCGCGCATCACCGCGACACGGTCGGCGAGTCGGAGGATCTCGTTGATGCGATGGCTGACGTAGATGATCGCGACGCCCTCGTCGCGTAACCGGCGGACGAGCGTGAACAGGCGCTCGACCTCCTCGTCGGTCAGCGACGAGGTTGGCTCGTCGAGGGCGAGCACACGCACGCCCGACTTGAGCGCACGCATGATCTCGACGAGCTGGCGCTGGGCGGACGAGAGCATGTCGCCCATGAGGTTGGTCGGCAGGACGCCTTCGAAGCCGTAGCGGCGAAGATCCTCGGCGACCAGCGCGTCGAGCCGTGCCCGATCGACGAACGGTCCGCGCATGGGCAGTTCGCCGGCGTAGATGTTCTCGGCGACGTCGATGCCCGGAATGATCTCGGGCTCCTGGTAGATGACCCGGATGCCCGCCTGGCGTGCCTCACGCGGCGCCGCGAACACGAGCGACTCACCGTCGCGGGTGACGGTGCCGCCATCCGGCTGATAGTCGCCAGACAGGATCTTGAGCAACGTGGACTTGCCTGCGCCGTTCTCCCCCATCAACGCGAGGATCTCGCCCGGGTGAACGTCGATCGACACGTCGCGCAGGGCGAGCACGTTGGGGAACGACTTGGTCATTCCCCGAATCTCGATGGTCCCGGACGGGGCCGGTGGCTCGGGGGGCGGCGGTGCGGATGCGTCGCGAGGCGCGGCAATCGTCATCGGTGGACTGGGCCCCAGCGTCGCCGGCTGCGTGGCTGATTGACGCGAACAGTACCGGAGGAGGCGGGATCAGCCGCCGCAGTTGGCGATCGAGGTTGCGTCCATCACGTCGGTGTAGTTGTCGGGACTGACGATCGTCGTCTTCGCAACGGTCATCGCCGGGATCTCGTCCCCGTTGACCACGTTGTTGTAGAGGACCTCGGCCGCGGCCGCACCAACGTCGAGGCCGGAGATGAACAACGCTGCCTTGAAGCCCGAGTCCTGGCTGGCCGCCCACGGGCGGCATGCCTCATAGGCGCCGAGACCCACGCCGATGATGTCGGCAGGCAGGACGCCGGCGGCCGCAAGCGCGTTGATCGCGCCGAGAACGCTCTCGTCGTTGCAGCCGGTGACGATCCACTTGGTCACGTCCGGATGCGCGGTGATGACCGGGCCGGAGGCGGTATTGGCGGTGTCGACCGTCGCGCCGCTCGCGACGTCGTAGATGCGGTCGGCGGGCAGGCCGGCGGCCTCGAGCTGGGCCTTCTGGGCCTCGGTGCGCAGCTCGCACACGGACAGGTCCTGCTTTTCGACCGCGAGCATGCCGACGACGCTGCCGTCCGTCAGCCAGCCGGATTCCTTCAGGAGGCGGCCGGCTTCCTCGCCGACCTTGTTGCCCATGTCCGTGCCGTCGAACCCGACGAACGGGATCGGATTGCCCGCCTCGTCCTCGATCGGGTCGTCGGTCGCGACGAGCGGGATGCCCGCGTCGGCTGCGGCCTTGGCGATGGCCGGCCCAATGGCCTGATCTGGGACCGTGATCGCGATGCCCTTTGCGCCCTTGGAGATGGCGTCGTTGACGAGGTTCACGCCCAGCTCCGCCTGGTCCTTCGCATCGAACTTCTCGGCGGTGCCGCCGAGCTCTTCGATCTTCTCGATGAAGGCCGTCTGGAGATCGATGAAGTACTGCTGGTCGGCGGCCTTGTTGATTGCCACGAAGAGCGGCTTGTCGCCGCCCGGAGCGGCGCTCTCGCCGCCGGTCGTGGGGGCGGTCGTGGGGGGGGCGGTCGCACCGCCGGTCGTGGGGGCGGCCGTGCCGCCGGTGCCGCTACAGGCGGCAAACGCCATGGCGAAGGTGGTCCCGAGGGCCGCAACCTTCCACCAGGTGGCGCTCCGAGTCCGGTCTTCCGTGGTCATCAACTCTCCTCGATTGCGGCCCGCGATCCGCGAGCCCGGCTTGGATCCCGGGACGCATCGGTGCTCGCCGGTTTCTGATTTGCACTACCTCCCCGGTCGTGCACACCATTCGTACCAAATGGCCTCCGCAAGGTAGGCGCGGGCCATCCGACCCGTCAATCCCGCCGAGCGGCACCGACCGTCATGCCAGTCGGCCTCAGGTCAGGTGAACTACGCTGCCCGGGCACCCGCGCCAGAGGTCAATCGACATGTCGTTCGATGGGATCCGACCGGTCAGTCGCCCGATCTGCTCCTGCTCGGCGCCAAGCGTGTGCTCGTCCGGCGCGGGATCTTCCTGTCCGGCGAGCTGCGGGCGCCCGGGGCGCAGCCTCGATCCGGCTGAGTCGGCGACGCTGGATGGCCTGATTGCGCGACTCGAAGCCGAGGCGGTCACGGGGTTCGAGGCTTCCGTGCCGGCAGCCGGGGTGACCAGGTGATCGTGCGACCGGCCCTTCCACCCGGCCTGCACCAGGGCGGCGTCGTCGCCATCGGCCGGCGCCTCGATGCGCGGCGCGTCGCGGCCATCGCCGACGGCCTGCTCCGCGGCGGCGTCCGTGCCTTCGAGCTGACCCTCAACGACCCCGAGGCCGAGGCCCTCACCGCGATCGAGACCGTTGCCCGCCATGCCGAGGGCAGCGAGCTCACGGTCGGCGCGGGCACGGTCCTCTCGATCGAGGCGGCCGGGCGGGCGATCGACGCCGGCGCCAGGTTCGTGGTCATGCCACACACCGACGCGGCGCTCGTGGCATGGGCCGCCGAGCGGGGCGTCCCGGCCTTTCCCGGCGCCTATACCCCGACCGAGATCCTCGCGGCGTGGCGCGCCGGCGCAGCCGCGGTCAAGCTCTTCCCGGCCTCGGTCGCGGGACCGAACTTCGTGCGCGAGTTCCGCGGCCCGTTCCCGGACGTCCCACTCGTCCCGACGGGGGGCGTGACGATCGAGACGGCGCCGGCCTTCATTCGGGCCGGGGCGCTCGCTGTCGGGCTGGGTAGCTGGCTGACCGGCGACGGGGATCCAGCCGGGATCGCCGAACGCGGCGCGCAGGCCGTACGGGCGGTGGCCGAGGCGCGCGCCGGCCGGTGAAGATCACTGATGTCAGCACGTATCTCGGCCGCGGTTCAGCGGTCGGCGACCTGACCGGCCTCCCCGACCGGGTCGAGCTCGATCGCCTTCTCGCGGCAGGTGGCCGCGACACGCTCCGGTGAGCCCGTGCACATCGAGGTGATCGGCGCCGGGCCGGCAGGGCTGACCGCAGCCCACGGGCTGGTCCAGGCCGGAAACGACGTGACGGCCCTCGAGGCCGGCGACGCCGCGGGATGGGCCGCGCTCACGATCCGGTGAGCGCGCTGCGGCGACCTTCGGCCCGGCTTGATCGTGGCAACGTGACCCCGCCGGAGCCGTTCCGGCTCCCGGACCGACCGGGCGGCCTGGCCGATCGGCCGGTCGCCGCCTGGTCGGAGCCGGTCGTCATCCCGACGTATCCGGCGCTGCCGCCGGACCCCAACCCGATGTTCCTGGAGAGACGCGTCTACCAGGGCAGCTCGGGTCGCGTCTACCCGAATCCGTTCACGGACCGCCTCTCCGACGAGCGGGTGGACCGGGCCTGGGCGGCCGTCCACCTCGAGAACCGCTACGTCAGGCTCATGGTACTGCCCGAGATCGGCGGCCGGATCCACGTCGGGCTGGACCGGACGAACGGCTACGACTTCTTCTATCGCCAGAACGTGATCAAGCCGGCGCTCGTCGGGCTGCTCGGGCCATGGGTCAGTGGCGGCGTCGAGTTCAACTGGCCGCAGCACCACCGGCCGTCGACGTTCATGCCGGTCGACTGGTCGATCGAGGAGGGCGACGACGGCAGCGTCACCGTCTGGTGCAGCGAGCACGAGCCGATGAACCGGATGAAGGGCATGCACGCGGTGACGCTCCATCCCGATTCCTCGGTCGTCGAGGTCCGCGTCCGCCTCTTCAACCGGACGCCGCAGGTCCAGACGTTCCTCTGGTGGGCGAACGTTGCCGCCCGCGTCCACGATCGCTACCAGTCGTTCTTCCCGCCGGACGTCACCTACGTCGCGGACCACGCGAAGCGGGCGATGTCGACCTTCCCGGTCTCGCGCGGCCGGTATTACGGCGTCGATTACGGCGCGCGAGCGCCGGAGGACGCCGACCTCTCCTGGTACCGGAACATCCCGGTCCCGAGCTCGTACATGGCGATGGGCAGCCATGCCGACTTCTTCGGCGGCTACGACCACTCGGTCGACGCCGGCTTCGTCCACTGGGCCGACCACCACATCGCGCCCGGCAAGAAGCAGTGGACGTGGGGCAACCACGAGTTCGGGTACGCCTGGGACCGTGAGCTGACCGACGCCGACGGCCCGTACATCGAGCTCATGGCCGGCGTCTTCACCGACAACCAGCCGGACTTCTCGTTCCTGGGGCCGTACGAGACGCGGACGTTCAGCCAGTTCTGGTACCCGATCCGGGCGATCGGGCCGGCGCACGAGGCAACCCTCGACGCGGCGGTCAGCCTGGCGTTGGACGACGATGCGGTGCGCATCGGCGTGAGCGTCACCCGACCCCTGTCCGAGGCCCGCGTGGTCGTGATGGGGCCAGGCGGCGGCGCGGTCCTCGATCGGGTGGTCGACCTGGCCCCCGACGCGCCGTTCGTCGAGCGCGTCCCGGTGGGCACCGCCGTGCACGGGTCCGACCTCGAGTTGCGGGTGCTCGCGGCCGAGGGGCGACCGGTCATCGTCCACCGCCCGCAGCGGATCGAGCCCGCCGCTCCGCCGCCGCCCGCCACCGAGCCACCCTTTCCCGAGGGGATCGCCTCGATCGAGGAGCTCTACCTGACCGGGAGACATCTCGATCAGTACCGCCACGCGACGCGGGCGCCCGAACCGTACTGGCGCGAGGGCCTGCGGCGCGACCCCGGCGACAGCCGCTGCAGCACGGCCCTCGGGGCGTGGCACCTGCGCCGCGGCGAGCTGCCGGAGGCGGAGCGGCACCTGCGGCGTGGGATCGAAACCCTGACCCGGCTCAACCCCAACCCAACCGACGGTGAGCCCTTCCATTTGCTGGGCGTGGCACTTCGGTTCATGGACCGCCTCGACGAGGCCGAGGCCGCGTTCGCGAAGGCGAGCTGGAACGGCGCCTGGCAGTCGGCCGCGGAGTTCGGCCGGGCGACGGTGGTCTCGCGCCGGGGCGACGTGCGCGGCGCGCTGGCCGCCCTGGAGCGGGCACTTGCCGCCGACGGTCGGAATTCTTCGGCGCGCGTTCTGCGCGCGGCCCTGTTGCGCCGGCTGGGCCGAACCGACGAGGCGATCAAGGTTGTCGAAGCGGTCCTGCGTGACGACCCGCACGATGCGTGGGCCCGCGACGAGCGGTGGCTCCTCGCGGGCGACGCGGGCCCGGCTGCCCGCAGCAACGATCAGCCCGGTGACGTCCAGGTCCGCCTCGATGTGGCCCACGATTACGCCGCTGCCGGGCTGTACGAGGATGCGATCGCCGTCCTTCAGCGGTCGATCGAGCGGGACCCGTCTGGGCCACCGGTCCATCCGCTCGTCCACTACACGATCGCGTGGGCGTCCGATCGTCTCGGGGACGAGGTCGCGGCGCGACGTCACGCGGCGCGCGGCCGAGCGATGCCGCCGGACCTGTGTTTTCCGGCTCGGCTCGAGGAGATAGCCGTGCTCGAGGTCGCGCAGCGTCTCGACCCCGAGGATCCACGCGCGCCGTACTACCTCGGCAACCTGCTCTACGACCGTCGACGCCATGACGAGGCGATCCGCGCCTGGACGCGATCTCGCCGGCTCGACCCATCGTTCTCAATCGTCCACCGGAATCTCGGCATCGCCGAGTACAACGTCCGGCGCCGGCCGCACCGCGCAAGGGCCGCCTACGTTCGCGCCCTGCGGGCCGCCCCGGACGACGCGCGGCTGCTATACGAGTTCGATCAGCTGCGCAAACGGCTCGGCGAGCCGCCTGCCGAACGGCTCGAGCAGCTCGACGCCCGGCCCGATCTGGTCGGCCGACGCGACGACCTGACCGTCGAGCGGCTCACGCTGTTGAACCAGCTCGGTCGTCACGAGGACGCCCTCGGTGTCCTCGTCGAGCGGCGGTTCCATCCCTGGGAAGGCGGCGAGGGGCTCGTCTCCAGGCAATGGGTAGCGGCGAACACGTGCCTCGCCCGGCAGGCGCTCGCAACCGACCGGACGGCCGACGCGATCGCTGCCCTCGAGCGGGGACTGGAGTACCCGCCGAACCTCGGCGAGGGCAGGCACCTGCTCACGCCTCACAACGAGGTCCACTTCCTGCTCGGCCTGGCCCACCGGGCTGCAGGCTCGGCCGAAGCGTCGCGCGACTGGCTCGAGCGGGCGTCTGGTGTCCAAGGGGACCCGACGGCGCCGCTCGGCGAGGCGGCCTATTGGCGGGCCCTGGCGCTGCGCGAGCTCGGGATCGAGCCGGCTGCCACCGATCTTCTCCGGGCGCTCCTGCGGTCGGCCCGGCGCCGGCTTCGCGAATCACCCCGGATCGACTATTTCGCGACGTCCCTCCCGGCGCTGCTCCTGTTCGACGACGATCTCCCTCGGCGTCACAGGGCCGAGTGCCGCTATCTCGAGGGGCTGGCGCAGGCAGGCCTCGGCCGCCCAGTTGCGGCACGCCGCGCGTTCCGGGAGGTCCTCGCGATCGACCGCAATGCATCCGACGCAGGTGCTCGCCTGGTGGAGCTCGGCAGCGCAGCTGCCGGCTGAGCGCCACGGCGCGGAGCGACCAGCCTGCGTGCGCGTATCTGGGGGCCGGCGACGATGACTCCCTCGTAGATGGCGCGCAGTAGGGTCTGCCGTCTCCGGGATCGCCGCCGCGGTCCGAAGCCCGTCGCCCAATATCCGGAGCCAGGCGACCGCCCGTTCCGGGTGACGCGCTCGGGCAGCCGGCGGCTGTACTTCTCGGCCCCGTGGGCCTCGCTGACGAGCTCGTCCCAGCCGTGGGGATCCGAGCTGACGATTTGCCGATCGCACATCAGCGCGGCCCTGCGACAGGTCGTTGACCGGTATCCTCTGCCGACGTTGCCCCGAGTCGCGCCCCGCTGGAGCTCGTCCGCCCGCATGCGAAGCTCGACCGCGCTGGTCTACGTGATCTTCGTCCTGTCCGGCGCCGCCGGTCTCATCTATGAGATCGTCTGGGCGCGCCAGCTCGTGCTCGTGTTCGGGAACACAGGCCGTTTCGGCGATCCTGACCGGCTTCTTCGGCGGGATGGCGATCGGCAGCGTCGTCGGCGGGCGGATCGCCGACAGGGTCCGCTCGCCGCTCAGGATGTACGGCCTGCTCGAGATCGCGCTGGTCGTCGTAGTGGTGCTCACGCCGCTGACGTTCCAGCTGATCCACGAGCTGTACCGCGGCGCGTACTCGGCGCTCCAGGAGCAGCCCCAGGTCCTGGCGCTGCTGCGGTTCGGGCTGGCGCTGCTGGCGCTCGGGCCGGCCACGGTGATGATGGGCGCCACGCTGCCGACGCTCACCCCGTGGG
>JACDAV010000396.1 GCA_013695255.1 Chloroflexota bacterium | reverse complement strand
GTCCTCGAAGGTCGGCCAGCTGGCCGCCAACGTCTTCTGCACGATCGTGCCCGATGACGGCTGGGAGGATCGGCTCCGCGAGGTCGGGCGGCGGTGCCTGTGGGAGGGGGCCCAGCCGATCTCGATCGTCGAGAGCGAGTGAGTTCGGCGGGGTCCGCGTGGCGGCTGACGTGGAATCGGTGGCGGCGCTCGCTCGCCCGCGGCTCGCCGGGCTGTGACCGGCCCGGTGCGGCTGTGACCGGCTGGTCGCACAGGCGCGTGCGAAGCCGGTTCGCGGTTGGCCCGGGACCGTTTGTGCCATCTAGCAATGGGCGTGGTGCGGGGTCCGGTCGACCGCGGAAATTGCCGCCATTCAGGGGCGTGATGCGGCTCCAGTTAGCCTCTCTGAGCTATCACGAACGACGATTGTGCCGGGCTGCCCGGCCGGCGAGGGTCGAGCCGTGTTTCCTACCACGCCGGTTGCTATCTGGCGCGGATCGCCCGCCGGTCGGGTGTCGAGCCGCGTCCCGCACCACGGCGGTTGCGATCCGGTGCGGGAGAGACGCCGCGGACGAGCGCATCGGCCCGATCGGGGTGACAACCGGCCCCGGTAGCCCAGCCGGATCCTCACCGGCCGAGGCCCACGCCGGTGTTCGACCCAGATGACCGCAGATGTGGTCCTGCGCGGCGGCACCGTGGTGACTGCGGCCGGATCCCGCCGCGCCGACGTCGCGGTCCAAGGCGGCGCGATCCAAGCCGTCGAGCCGGATCTGGGCTCCGTCGCCGCCTCCGCGACCGAGGTGGTCGACGCCACCGACCTGCTGGTCCTGCCGGGCGTGGTCGACGTCCACACCCACACCCGCGTCGCGACCGACGCGGAGCCGGACCGGTTCTTCCAGGACTCGGTCGCGGCGGCCTTCGGCGGCACGACGACGTTCCTGGTCTTCAACACGCCGGGCGGCGGGGAGTTGCCCGGCGCGCCACGTTCGCTCATGGGCGACCTTCACGCCTGGCGGGCGCGGACCGAGGGCGACGCCGCCGTGGACCACGGGTTGAGCCTCGTGGTGACCGGCTGGCACGCCGACCCGGTGTCCGAGCTGCCGGCCATCGTGGACGCGGGCGTCCCGACCGCGAAGGCGTTCATGGTCTACGACTTCCGGCTGCCGGACCCTCGCCTGTTCGAGACGATGCGGGTCCTGGGGCAGCGGGGCGGGATGCTCCAGGTCCACTGCGAGGACCCCGTGCTCGTCGACGCCGCCGTGGCGGCAGCGCTTCAGCGTGGTGACACGCTACCGCGCTACCACGCGGCGACCCGCCCGTCGTTCGTCGAGGCGGTCGCGACGGCTCGGGCGATGGCGTTCGCCCGCCTCGCCGAGGCGCCGGTCCACGTCGTGCACCTCTCCTCGGCCGGGGCGCTCGAGGCGGTGCGGGCCGCCCGGGACGCAGGCGTCGAGGCGCACGCCGAGACGTGCCCGCACTACCTGGCCCTGACCGACGAGCGCTACGACGCCCCGGATCCGCTGGACTGCGCCCGGTATGTCATCTCGCCGCCGCTGCGCTCGACCGATGACCAGGCCGCGCTGTGGGCCGGACTCGCCGATGGCACGCTCGATCTCGTCGCGACCGACCACGTGCCGGACCGCGTGGGCGTCGAGAAGGCCGTCGCGCGGGATGGCGTTCCGTTCGACCAGATCTCCAACGGCGCTCCCGGCATCGAGACTTTGCTCGCGGTCGTCTGGTCCGAGGGCGTCGCCCGGGGCCGCCTGACCCCCGAGCGCGCCGTCGACCTCCTGTCGACGTCGCCCGCGCGCATGTTCGGGCTGCGGCGCAAGGGCGCGATCGAGCCCGGCATGGACGCCGACCTCGTGTTGTTCGATCCCGCGGCTCTCCGCACCATGCGCGCGTCGGATCTCCACCACACGAGCGACTACACACCCTACGAGGGTTTCAAGATCGCCGGAGCGGTCCGATGCGTCTGGGTCCGCGGCAGCCCGGTCGTCCGGGACGGTGCGTTCGTCGGCCGGCGTGGCCACGGTCGGTTCGTCGAGCGTTCGATCGCCCGGTAGCGGGTTCGCCGGCGGGTAGGCTGCCTCCGCCCCCGACGCCGCCCCTATGATCGGGCCGATGAGCCGCCTGTCGCGATCGCTCGGGGTGCGGGGCGGCGAAGGACGGATGGTCGCCCTCGTCGCGACGATGTTCGCGGCGATCGAGGCGGGACGAGGGTTCGGAGAGATCGGGGCGGACACCCTCGTCATCAGCCGGTTCGGCGCCGCGTTGCTGCCGTACCTCTTCATCGGGCTCGGTCTGGTGAGCCTGGCGGCGGCGCTCGCCTATGGGGCGGCGCTCGGCCGAGTTCGCCGCCGCACCCTGTTTGCCGGGCTGCTCGGCGTGGTCGGCGCGCTGCTCGTCCTCGAGCGCCTGGCCCTCGCCACGGGCGCCCCGGCCGCCATCCCGGTGCTCTGGCTGACGGTCTACGCGGCCGGCACCATCGCGGTGACGATCGCCTGGACGGTGGCCGGGTCCGTCTTCGATGCCCGCCAGGCGAAGCGGCTGTTCCCGGTCTGCACGAGCGCGGCGATCGCGGGCAGCTTCGCGGGCATGCTCGCCGCCGGGCCGGTGGCCCGGATGGTCGGCACGGAGTCGCTCGTCGTCGTCGAGGCGGCGCTGCTCGGCGCCGCGGCGCTGCTCATCGCCCGGGTCGCCCATGGTCCGACCGGCGCGCGGCTGCGGGCGCCGGCCGGACGGCGGTCGATCGGCGCGGAACTCCGGGCCGGGCTGGACTACGTCGCTCGCTCGCCGCTGATGCGGCTGGTCGCGGTCGCCTACGTCCTCTTCTCGATCCTGCTCTTCTCGGTCACGTTCCCGTTCCTCCGGGCAATGGCGGAGGCGTTCCCCGACGAGGCGGATCTCGCCACGAACCTCGGGCTCCTCTCCGCGGCGGTGACGGCCACCTCGTTCGTCGTCTCCCTCGCCGTCGCGAACCGGGTCTACGCCCGGTTCGGGGTGGCGACGGCGGCCGTCATCCTTCCGGTCGTCTACGTCGCCGGGTTCGGGCTGTGGCTCGTCCACTTCTCGGTCGGGACCGCCGCCGTCGTCCGCTTCATCCAGCAGGTGACGCAGCGCGGCATCTCCAACGCGGCCTGGAGCGCCTTCTACAACGTCGTGCCGGTCGAGCGGCGCGCGCAGGTGCTCGCCTTCAACGACGGGGTGCCCGGTCAGGTCGGGATCGCGCTGTCCGGCGTCCTCCTCCTTGCCGCCGGCAGCCTCCTCGCCCCCGACCAGGTGTTCTGGCTCGGGGCGGCGGCCGCCCTGGTCTGCACGCTCGTCGTCCTGGCCATCCGGAGGGCCTATGGGCGCAGCCTCGTCGCCACGCTGCGGGCCGGCCTGGCCGAGCAGGTGCTCGGCGGCGGACCCGGTCTCGCCGGGCTCGCGCACGATGCCGGCGTCGTCGCCGACCTGGTGAGCGGCCTCGGAGCGACCGAGCCGGGCGTTCGGGCGATGGCGGCCGACCTGCTCGGGCAGATCGGCGCCGTCGAGGCGGCCGACGCATTGGT
>JACDAV010000376.1 GCA_013695255.1 Chloroflexota bacterium | reverse complement strand
GCGAGGCGCCGACGCTGGCCGCGGTGCTCGGCTGGCCGCTCGCCGCGGACGATGGCGACGGCGACGCGCCGCCGGTCGTGCATGCCCCGACGGCCACGATGGCCGCCGTGAGCGCCGCGAACAGTCTCGCGGCCCGGAAGTCCTTCATGTGCGCTGCTCCTCCTGTGTGACCGCCAGCCCCGGGACGGGGTGGCTGGTCGTGCCTGTCTCCGATGTCGGTGTGGGATCGTCGATCCGTCACCCACCTCCTGGTCGCTGGTCGATCGCACGGGCGATCCGCCGGGCGTGCTCTCGATAGGCCTGGTCGAACAGGATCCGCGAGCGGTCCCGACCCACGACCGAGTCGCGGGTGATGACGGGCGGCATGGCGCCGCGCTCGACGAGGAGCTCGGCGACGCGGACCTTGATGGCGTTGACGATCGCGACCGCGGTGATCGTCGAGCCGGGACCGACCGGCGTGTCCAGGCCCTCGATCGAGCACAGCGCGTCCGCATGCGGCGTGCACAGGTCGATGACCAGATCTGCCTCGTCGAGCAGCCGCCGGCCGGCGGCCTCGTCCGGCTGGCCGGACATCGATTGCTCCACGGACGTGACCGCGACCACGCGCAGCCCGCGGGCCCGCGCGCCACGCGCCATCTCGACGGGGACCGCGGTCAGCCCGCTGGCCGAGAAGACGACCATGACGTCATGCGGGCCGAACGAGAAGTTCGACAGGATGACCTCGGCGAGGCCCGGCGTCCGCTCGATGTGCATCGCCTGCCGCTGGCCGTTGGCACCGACGACCTGGGTGTGGAAGGTCATCGACAGCTCGACCATCGGGTTGAACCCGGGATACGAGCCGTAGCGCGGGAACATCTCCTCGACCGGGATGCGCGAGTGGCCGGTGCCGAACAGGTGGACCAGGCCGTCGCCGGCGATCGCGTCCGCGCACCACCGGCTGGCGGTCTCGATCGGGCCTGCCTGGGTGGCGGCCAGCCGCTCGAGCAGAGCCGTCGCCTCCCCGAGCCAGGCGAGCGGACGGGTCATGGCGGCCGTCATGCGGCGACCGGCGCTGTCGCCCGTGCGACCGGCTCCCAGGTGCCGCTGCTCATGGAGCGGTAGGCCGCGTCGAGGATCTCGTTCACCACGAGGCCGTCGTGGAAGGTCTCGCGCGGCGTCGTCCCGGACCGGAAGGACTCCACCACGTGCTGCATCATCGCGTCGTGGCCGTGGACGTGGGTCTCGTCCGGAACGGGGAAGACCCAGCCGGTGTCGACGTCCGCCTTCTCGCCGATGTAACCCGCCGGGCGCTCGATGAAGCCGCGCAGTGGCGTCGAGGTGATGTCCTGGATGAGCCGGCCGGCCTCGCCGTAGACCTCGAACCGGCCCTCGAGGCCGCCCTTCGACGACCAGGACACGTCGCACGTGGCCGCCCGCTCGTCCTCGAAGCGGATGATCATCATCGCGTTGTCCTCGCCCGTGGTCCGGTCGCCATGGACGAGCGTCGCGCCCCAGGCGAAGACGTCGCGGACGGCGACGTCCTTGCCGAACAGGTAGCGCGCGGCCTCCGCGCCGTGCGAGGCCATGTCGAGGAGGGCGCCACCGCCGGACAGGTCGGCGTCCCAGAAGTGCGCGGCATGAGGACCGCTGTGTCCTTCCCGGGCACGGAACGTGATCGGCCGGCCGATCGCGCCCGCCTCGATCATCTCGCGCATCCGGATCATCTCGGTGCCGAAGACGACGTTCTCGAGGTAGGCGTGGAACACGCCGCCATCCTCGACCAGCCGGACCATCTCGGCTGCCTCGCTCGCGTTCCGGCCGAGCGGCTTCGTGCAGGCGACGGCCTTGCCGGCGGCCGTGGCGGCGCGGACCGCCTCCACGTGCAGGTGGTTCGGCAGCGAGACGACGACCAGGTCGACCTCGGGATCCGCGCACAGCGACTCGATCGAGTCGAACGGCCGGCTGCCGAACCGCCCGGCGAACGCCTCGCGCCGCTCGGCGCCTGCCCCGTAGTTGGCGACCACGCGGCAGTCCGGGACGTGCCGAAGGCCCAGCGTGTGGAACTCGCCGATGAACCCGGAGCCGAGCATCCCGACGCGTACCGTGTCCACGATCAGTACGAGCCCTCGCCGGCTCCGGCCGCGACCGGGGCCGGCGATCCGCTGGTCCGCGCCCGGAAGTCATCGAGGATCGCCTTCGTGGCGGTCGCGCCCACGCGAGTCACCCCCAGCGCCATGACCTCCAGCAGCGCGTCCAGCGTCCGCACGCCGCCGGCCGCCTTGACCTGGATGTGCGGCGACACCGTCCGGCGCATCAGCGCCAGGTCCTCGTGCGTCGCGCCGCCCGGCGCGAACCCGGTCGAGGTCTTGACGAAGTCCGCGCCGGCGGCCTCCGTGGCCCGGCAGCCGCGAACCTTCTCGTCGTCGCTCAGGTAGGCGTTCTCGAGGATCACCTTGACCAGCGCGCCGCCGGCGTGCCCCACCTCCACGACCGCCGCGATGTCGCGCCGGACGTCCTCGTCCCGGC
>JACDAV010000370.1 GCA_013695255.1 Chloroflexota bacterium | reverse complement strand
GCTCCGTCCTGCCCGGCGAGCGGTTCGCGGTGCCGCCCGGCGGAGTCGCGGACGCGCCGTTCGTGGCCGGTGACATCGCGGATCGCGGACCGGTCGAGCGTGGCGCGCCGCCCGCTCCGGAGCCGCGTGCCCGGGAGGCGCGCGAGCTGGATCGCCAGCGCGCCTGGCGGGACCAGGCGTCGCGCGCTATCACGGCCCTCCACGCGGACGAGGGCACCGCACCCGTCAACGGCGGCCCGCCGGGCAGGGACGAGGAGGACAAGGAGGACGACGAGGCGGTCGCCGACCGAGCCGCGGCGAGGTCTGCCGCGGACGACGGAGGGGCCGTTCGGCTCGATGGCGCCTCGACACTGCCGACGCTCCGGGTCGTTCCCCAGGGGGTCAGCCGGAAGCGACTGGAGCAGGCCGTCCGCGAGCTGCAGCTGCCGGTGATCATCGCCCACGAGGTCGACGAGGCTGACGTCGTGATGACGCTCAAGAACGAGTACAAGCAGAAGACGCCGCTGCTCCGCGAGGCCGAGGAGCGGGGCATGCCGATCTATGTCCTGAAGAGCAACACCATCCTCCAGATGCAGGCCAGCCTGACCTCGATCTTCTCCCTCGAGGTCGATCCGCGGGAGGCTGCGCTGCGCGAGACGGAGGAGGCGATCGGGCTCCTGATGTCGGGCTCCGATCCGGTCGAGCTCTCGCCGCAGAACGCGTACATCCGGCGCCTCCAGCACCAGATGGCCGAGCGGGCGAACCTTGTCTCCCGGTCCCGGGGGCGCGAGCCGTACCGGCGGGTCCGGCTCTACCCGGACGTGGCGCGCACCTGGCGCTGACCGGGAGAGGCTGCGCGACGGGGATCGTCTACAGCGCCGGCCGGCCGAGCAGCGCCTGGGCCGTGAGCCACGCGCCGAGCGCAAGGACCACGACCGCCGCGACCAGCGGAGCCCACGAGCCGGCCCGCCGCAGCCCGGTCATCTCGAGCCGCCGGTCCAGCCAGCCGCGTGCCCGGACGAGCGCGACGCCAAGGCCGCCGAGCACGAGCGCCATCCCAAGCCCGAACGCCACGACGAGGACGAGCCCGAACGCCGCGCGACCGGCGGCGATCGCGGCAAGGAGGATCAGCAGCGCGCTCGTCGACGGGATCAGGCCACCAGCCAGCCCGAGCGCGAAGAGGCTTCGCCAGCCGACCGTGCCAGCCCGGCCCGCCGCCGGAGGGTGGTCGTCGACCGGGCCGCCACGCGCCACCCGGATCAGCATCGAGGCCCCGATCGCGACGATCGCCAGTGCCGCCGCCAGCGGGACCCAGCGGACAATGGCGTCGGCCGGAAGGATGTCCCTCGCCGCGACGACCAGGACCGCCAGGGTGACGATCCCGAGCGTGTGCGCCACGGTCACGGCGATGCCGAGGCTGGCCGCCTGCAGGGGCGTGGCCCGCGTCCCGACAAGGTAGGCGGCCACGAGCGTCTTGCCATGACCCGGTGTCAGCGCGTGGCCGGCGCCGAGGGCCATGGCGGCGCCCACCGCGAGCAGCACGGCCGCCGGTGAGGCGTCGGCAGGGTGGAGGACGGCCGGCAGGTCACTGGAACCGCCCGGGACGCTGGCCGGGCCAGGCGTGACAGCATCGGTCTCCACGGCCTCCGGCCATCCCGCCAGCGGCTCGGCGTCCGGCTGGTTGAACGGCGGGAGTGGCGGCCCGCCTGGAACCGCCCGGAATGACACCTCGGTCATGGCGAGGGGGGAGGCGAGCATCTCCTCCGGGTAATCCGTCAGCCGCCGGGACGGTGAGACGGAGAGCGTCTCCTGGCTCTCGATGGCCACCGCATCGCCCTCGAGCACGATCTCGCGCCAGCCCAGCCGGTCCTGGAACGACCGATCGGCGAAGGTGATCGTCCGCCCCGCTCCGAGACCGCTTGGCGGCGTCCCCGTGAAGCCGCAGACGAGTCGCATGGTCGAGAGTCCGGCGGACCCCGGCGGAAACGACAGGCCGGCGGCGATGAGCCCGAGCTCCAGGCGCTCACCGTCCACCGTCAGCTCGAGCGATGCCGCCACGGTCCGGCACTCCGACTCGCGGGCCGAGGCGGCCTCCTTCTCGGACACCGCTCCGTCGCCGTCGGCATCGAGGCGGCGGCGTTCCTCGAACGTCGGGATCTCCGCCCGATCGAGCACCACGTCGAGCTGGATCTCGCCGGGCGCGACGCGGATGCCGGCGTAGTGGTTGATCGTGAAGTTGCCGAGCGGATGGGCCAGGGCAGCGGTCGGGGCGAGCAGCGCAGCTGTGGCCGCCACGAGCGCCGCCAGACGCGCGCCCGACGGGAGATGCAGGCGGGGCATGGCGCAGCGTAGCGCGCGACGGCTGGGTCGCCGGCGACGGCGGACCCGTCGGCTACACTCGCCGAGTGGCAGCGGATCGAGCTGTCGGCCGAGGATGGCTCCTCACGCTCGAGGGTCCCGAGGGCGCCGGCAAGACAACCCAGGCCGAGCGGCTGTGGCGCCGGGCGGCCTCCCTCGGCATCGACGTCGTCCTGACCCGCGAGCCGGGCGGCACGGCCGTCGGGGAGCGCGTCCGCGAGCTCCTCCTGGATCCGGGCTCGACGCACGGACCGCGCGCCGACGCGCTGCTGTTCAATGCCGCACGCGCCGAGCTCGTCGACGAGGTGCTCCGCCCGGCGCTCGGGCGCGGCGCCCTCGTCGTGTCGACGCGCTTCGCCGACTCCACGCTCGCCTACCAGGGCTACGGCGCCGGCCTGCCGCTCGGGGACCTCCTCGCGCTCCAGCGGTTCGCGACGGCCGGCCTCGTCCCGGATCTGACGATCCTGCTCGACCTGCCCGCCGAGGCCGGCCTGGCGCGCAAGGACGCGGAGCGGACGCGGTTCGAGTCGGCCTTCGGGATCGACTTCCACCGTCGCGTCCGCGAGGGGTTCCGTGCCCTGGCCGCGGCCGATCCCGAGCGCTTTGCGATCGTCGATGCCACCCGCTCGGAGGGCGCAGTCGAGCAGGCCGTGGCACGGGCCGCCGGGCGGCTGCACGGCCTCGGCGCGCTCCCCTCCGCTTCAGCGCGGAGTGATCCGGAACGCACCGCGGAGCGCATACATCGATGAACGACACCGGCCGACCAAACCCGTCACGGCCCGTGTCGTCCGTGGAGGACGCTGACCGAGCTGTGCTCGTGCGCGTCTCGGCCGGCGATCTCGGCGCCCTCGAAGAACTGTACGACCGGTACCGAACGATGGCCTATTCGATCGCACTGCGCATCACCGGCGACTCCGGCATGGCTGAGGACGTCGTCCAGGAGGCGTTCCTGGGCGCCTGGCGAAATGCCGCCCGCTACGCCGCGGATCGGGGCAGCGTGAAGACCTGGTTCCTGGCGATCGTCCACCACCGGGCGGTCGATGCGATCAGGCGACGCCGTCCGACCGTCGAGCTGCCCGAGCGCGAGGCCGTTCCGCCCCCTTCGCTGACGACACCCGACCTGTGGAGCGAGGTCGCCGGCCGCCTCGACCGGACGGAGATCGAGAGGGCGCTGGGCACGCTGTCCGAGGTGCAGCGGCAGGCGCTCGAGCTTGCCTACTTCAGCGGCCTGACGCAGCAGGAGATCGCGGACCGGACGGGCACGCCGCTCGGGACGGTCAAGAGCCGGATGCGGCTCGGGCTGCTCGCCATGCGGCGCGTGCTCATCGGCGACCGGGATCCCGTGTCCTTCGATCACGCCGCGAGGATGGACCGATGACCACCGAGCGGTGCGAGGTCGTCAGCGACCTGGCGGCGGGGTTCGTGCTCGACGCGCTGGCGCCGGACGAAGAGCGCCTCGTTCGCGAGCACCTGTCCGAATGCGCCGAGCCGCATCACGAGTTCGCCGAGCTCGCGGAGGTCGTGCCCTACCTGGCCGAGAGCGTCGAGATGGTCCAGCCGCCGGCGTCGCTCAAGACGCGGGTCATTGCGGCCGCCGCGGCCGATCTCGAGACGCGCCAGCTCCGCTCGGCGACGCCCGAGCACTTGCAGCCCGCCGCGCACTCGACCGCGGCTCGGGTGGACACGCCAACGCCCGGCTCGGTCACGCCGTTCCCATCCGCGGAGGAGCGCGAGGCGCGCTCCGCCCGCCGCCGGCCGCTCAGGTGGCTCGCCGGCCTTGCGGCGGTGATCGCGATCGTGGCGCTCGGTGGCTGGAACCTGGCGCTCCAGCGCGACCTCGGCGCTGCACGCGACTCCCAGCGCGGTCTGGCCGCCGACCTCGACCTTGCTCGCGACTACCAGCGCGGCCTGGCGGCCGTGCTCGACGTTGCCGCGGACGAGGGCAGCCAGGCGGCCATCCTCTCCGCCGCCGATGGCGGCGGCCCGACGGGCATCGCGGCGGTCGGAGCCGACGGGCAGGTCGCGATCGTCATGCGCGACCTCGCGCCGACGACCGGCAACCAGGTCTACGAGGCATGGCTGATCGCCAGCAAGGACGCGGCGCCCGTGCCGATCGGCAGCTTCACGGTCGGGGCCAACGGAACGGCCGCGTTCACGGTCGACGGCGCGCCCACGGCCGCGGGCGTGGCGCTTGCGCTGACCCGCGAGCCCGGACCGGACGCCACGACGCCGACCTTGCCGATCGTGGCCCAGGGGACGGCCGCCTCGGCGGATCTCTAGAACGGCCGCCTCGCCGGATCTCCAGGCCGGCCCCCGGCCGCTCCGAGTGCCGTCCGGCCGCGGCCGGAGCTGCTCGTCAGCCGGCCGGTCGAACGCCCGCCTCGTGGAGCGTCCCCGCGCCCCGCCCCTTTGCCTCATTGAGCGCGGCCAGCGCTGCCGCCAGGAGCTCGTCCGTCGTGCTCCCGTCGGCGGGGAACGTCGCGACGCCGGCTGACAGGGAGATCGGCCGACCCGCGACGGGCTCAAGCTTCGAGACGCCGGACAGCACCCGCCGCGCGACCGTCATGCCAGCCGAGCCGGGCAGGACCAGCACGAACTCGTCGCCGCCGATCCGGCCCACGGTATCGACCATCCGGACGGCCTCGTTGAGCACCGAGGCGATGCGCCTGAGGACGTCGTCGCCGGCCGCGTGCCCGGCGGTCTCGTTGGTTGCCACGAAGCCGTCGACGTCGAAGAGCGCGAGCGACACCTCGGTGCCCTGCCGCACCGCCCGTGCGAGCTCCAGCTCCAGCACCCGGGCGAAGGCCCGCTTGTTCGCCAGGCCGGTCAGCGGATCCGACTGTGCCATCCGCTCGAACCACTCCGACCGCTCGGCGACGAGGGACGCGAGGCGCCCATGGTCGACGGCCACGCCGGTCAGCCGGGCCAGGGCGCGCAGCGTTGCGGCCTCGTCCGGCGTCAGGGCCCGGTCGTGCCGCCAGCCGACCGCTAGGACTCCCAGCGTCAGCTCGATCCCGCCGCGTGTCACGACGAGTGGCTCGAAGGCCGCGGATCGGCTGCCCGTGGTGGTGACGTAGCCGCCCGTCCCACCGGACGTGACGCGCGCGGCGCGGTCCCGGGCCGTGGCCGCGACGGGATCGTCGTCCCGTCCAAGGGTCTCGCGCAGGCGGCCGAACGCCGCCTCGTCGATGCCGACCGCGACGGCAGGCTCCAGCCCGACGCGATCGGGGTCCTGGATGAAGACCGCGGCGCTGTCCGCGGCCAGTTGTCGGGTGACGATCGCGAGCAGCGCGCGCAGCGTTCCATCGAGATCTCCACCGTCGGCCAGCGCGTCTGCGACACCGCCGAGCACGTCGAGCGGGGTCGGGGAGCCGGGACTCCGGGCATCGGTCACGGCGAGGTCTCCCATGGGCACCTGAGGAGAGGTGGCGATGGTACACCCCGGGGGGTGCCCGGAGACGGACAGCCGGCGCCCCTGGCCCTGGCGGGGGCCGGCGGCTGGCGGCCCGACTCCCCGTGAGGCCCGAACAGCGATTCGGGCAGGCCTATACTCGGGCCCGTGAAGCTGGTCGTCGCGATCGTCCACAACGAGGACGCCGGTGCGCTCGTGGACGCCCTGCTCGACCGCGAGTACCGGGCAACGAGGCTCCACAGCTCGGGCGGCTTTCTCAAGCGATCGAACGCCACGATCGTGGTGGGGGTCGACGACGACCGCGTCGACGAGGTCATGGACGTCGTTCGCGACCGGTGCACCTCGCGCACCCAGATCGTCAACCCCATGCCGCCGATCATGGAGCCGGGCGAGTTCTTCATGCCCTACCCGCTGGAGGTCGAGGTCGGCGGCGCGACCGTGTTCGTGCTGCCGGTCGAGCGCTTCGAGCGGCTGTGACCGATGGCCGCCTGGCTGGACACGCTCGAGCTGGACGCCCCGGACCCGGTCGCCGCCTGGCGCCTCGTCGAGGATGGGCGCCCGGTCGGCGTCCGCCGAGAGGTCCGGCGACGGGCCGGAGAGGCATCCGCCGAGCGTGTGAGGACGCAGCTGGCCGTGCTCGCGGCGGCGCTCACGGCGATCGTGGCGAGGCTGCCCGACGAGGCGTTCGTCCTGCCCGGTGGCGAAGCCGACTGGAACGTCGCGCAGGCGATCGGTCACGACGCTAGTGCCCGCTCCGGCCTCGTGCTGGCGGCCTCGCTGGCGGCCTCCGGGCGCTGGCCGGACGATGCGCCGCGCGTGGTCCCCGGAGTGCCGGGGCCGCCGGACGCCTCGCGCGATGCCCTGGTCCGCAAGCTTGCCCAGAGCCAGCGGCTGATCG
>JACDAV010000283.1 GCA_013695255.1 Chloroflexota bacterium | reverse complement strand
CTCGACCGCCTCGATCTGTGGCTCGTCGTCGTCCTCGTGCTGGCGGCCCTCACGCTCCGGATGTGGCGACTGGCCGAGCCGTACCGGATGCATTTCGACGAGGTCTACCACGCCCGCACGGCGACGGAGTTCCTGCAGCACTGGCGCTACGGACTCTCCCACGACATCTACGAGTGGACCCATCCGCACCTCGCGAAGTACGCCATGGCGGCCGGCCTGGTGGCCTGGGGTGGCGACCGGGTGACCGGCACGTCGGAGCTCGGCGTGTCCGTGCGCGATGCGCTCGTCGAGCCGCGCTGGGAGGACTCCATGCGCCCTGCCACACGCCTGGGGGACCGGCTGCACGTGGTGAGCGGGACGGAGCTCCGGAGCTACGACCTTCGAACCCGCGAGCTGGCCGTCCGACAGTCCGTTCCCGGCGCGACCCGCCTGGCCCTCGACCAGGATGGGCACCGGCTGTTCATCGGAACGGACGCCGGACAGCTCCTGGTCGTCGATCTGGCGGCGCTGGACGCCGGCCTCCCCGGCGCGGCCGAGCCGTTGGCCGATCTGGGGGCCCCGGCGCGTGTCCTCCACGTGATGGATGGCGGCGGAACGCTCCTTGCGGCCCTCGATGACGACCAACTGGTCGGTCTGGACGCGACGACCGGCGAGGAGCTCGGCCGGCTCGAGCTGGCCGGGGTGGCCGCGCTCGCCGACGCGGGCACGATCCCGGCCCTGGTCGCGCGACCGGCGGAGGTGACCGACCCGATCGCCGCCGCGTCGGAGCTCGCCGCACTGCTCGGCGACCCGGCCGTGGACCTCGAAACGCGTCTCGCTGGCGGAGGGGACCGGGTCGTGATCGCTTCCATCGAAGCGTCCGGCGACACGCGCAAGGCCGTGGACGATGCGATCGCAGCCGGGCGCCTGCCCGGCATCACCGTCGACACGGTGCCGCGGGTCGCCGCCGCGACGCCCGATGGCGTGGCGTTCGTCGACCCGGCCGAGGTGACACTGAACGACACCGTGAGGCTCGACGGGGGCGCCCACGGACTCGCCCTGGTCGAGGGCATCGACGATCCGAAGCTCTACGTGACAACCGGCCCGCCCGACGCGCCTCGCTACCAGGTGATGACCGTTGGCGGCGAGAACGCGACGGCCGACGTCGCCACCGGGCAGAGCTACCCCCTGCCGGGACCCGGGTCGTGGGTGCGCTGGGATTCGGCGACCCAGCACGTCCACATCCTGGGCGAGCCGCCGGCGGGCCGACCGGACGACCAGAAGGCCACGGTCTACGTGATCGAGCCGCACGCCAACGCCGTCTACGCGGACGCGGTGCTGCCCTACCGGCCGGCCGCGCTGGTCCTCGACGCCAACGAGTTGTTCCCGTCCGCCGACCGGGAGGAGATCCTGGCCATCGGCGAGGGGGGGACCACCTCCGTGATCGACGCCGGCAGTCACGCCCTGGGCTGGCGGATCCCCGGGGTGCTGGCCGGGGTGCTGATGACGGCGCTACTGTTCGTCCTCGCCCGCATCCTCTTCGCCCGGCGGTCCGTGGCGGTCCTGGTGGCCGTGCTGGCCGTGGTCGACGGGATGTTCTTCGTGCAGTCCAGGATCGGGATGAACGACGCGTACGTGGCGCTGTTCATCGTCGCCGCCTACACCCTGTTCGCGGCCATCTGGACCGGCGCCTGGCGCTGGCGCGGCGCGTTCTGGCTGGCGATGCCGGCGATCGGGCTGCTGCTCGGGCTGGCGCTCTCGTCGAAGTGGGTGGCGGCCTACGCCCTCGGGGCGCTGGGGATCCTGATCCTCGCCCGGAGCGCCCTCGGTCGGGTGATCCTCGTGGCCGGGATGATCCTGGTCACGACGCTCCTCGGCTACCTCGCGATGAGCGTCCCGGCAGACACGCCGGCGGCGGCCGGCTGGCAGATCGCGGGCTTCGTCCTGCACGGCAACCTGACATTCGTCCTGATCATGATCGGGTTGACGCTGCTCGCCGCGATGGTCAGCGTCCTCCACCCGATCGCGTGGTCGACCGACGAAGTCCGCTTCGCCGTCGGCGCGCCGGCCGCCGCCGGAGTGGGCGTGGCGATGCTCGCGCTCGCCGCCGGCCGGATGGACCGGTCGTTCACGGTGGGGCCGCTGGCCGTCACGCCGCTCCACCTCGGGTTCGGGCTCGTGGTCCTGTCCCTCGTCGTCGCGGGCGTGCTGTGGCTGGCCGGCCGGTCCGGCTTCGGACCGCTCGCTCCGCCGCCCGCGCCGGACGACCCCGTCCGGCTGCTGCCGCCGCCGGCGCCGGCGCCCGAGGGCTGGCTCCAACCGGGCTGGGCGCTCGGCATCCCGATCGTGTGGACCGCCGTGTCGCTGTTGGCCATCCCGGTCGCCATCTACGTGGCCTCCTACGCCCCGTGGGCGTGGATCGAGAACCACCGGATCGTCGAGGGCTTCCCGGCCGGCGCCACCGGCCAGACGCTGCTCGAGCTGACCGGCCAGATGTACGCGTACCACAACAACCTGTCATCCGGGCACGCCGCATCGTCCCCGTGGTGGGCGTGGCCGCTCAACCTCAAGCCGGTCTGGTTCTACCAGCAGTCGTTCGCCGGCGGCACCTCGGGCGCGATCTACGATGCCGGCAACCTGGTGATCTGGTGGCTCGGCATCCCGGCCATGGCGTTCTGCGCCTGGCAGGCCTTCCGTCGCCGGAGCCTGGCGCTCGCCCTGATCACCGTCGGCTTCGCCGTCCAATGGGTGTCCTGGGCTCGCATCGACCGGGCGGCCTTCCAGTACCACTACTACACGAGTCTGCCGTTCGTGGTGCTGGGCCTCGCCTACTTCCTCGCCGAGCTGTGGCACGGGGCCTCGCGGGCCACCTGGCTCGTCGCGCGGCTCGCCGCCGCCGGGGCGGTGCTGGGACCGGTCCTGCTCTGGCTGTTCCACCGGCCGCTGTGCGGCTTCGTGCGGGTCGTGGACGCGAACCCCGGCTCGCAGGCCTGTCCGACGCTCATCCCGGAGTTCGTGCTCACCGCCCGCAGCCTGGCGGTCGCGGTCGTCGTCCTCGTCTCCGTCGTCGTCCTCGTCCGGCAGTTCCTGTCGCTCGATCGGCCGGACCGGGCAGCGCGGTCGCGTTCGCCGCTCGGGGAGTGGGGGACGCTGGTCCTCAGCGCCCTCGGCGCGGCCGTGGCGCTCGTCCTGGCCGGCTGGCTGTTCGGAGAGGTGCCGATCCTGGTCCTGCGCGACGTGTCGGTCGAGCCGATCGCCCTCGTTGCGCTGGTCCCACTGCTGCCGGTCGCGCTGGTCGTCGCCTCGGCCCGCGACGCCCGACGGTTCGTCGCCGGGGCGGTCGCCACGATCGTCGC
>JACDAV010000260.1 GCA_013695255.1 Chloroflexota bacterium | reverse complement strand
CGGTAGGTGTCGAGCTCGTCGGTGACGCGGATCAGGTGGTCGTACACGTCCCGGAAGTAGATGACGTGGTTGGGGTGGACCAGGCCCAGCTCGCGGTTGGTCAGCTGGTTGAAGATCTCGCGCGTCGGGGCGGTCGCCCGGCGCATGCCGATCAGCTCCCGCTTGAGGACGAACAGGCGGCGGAGGTTCCACGACGAGTTGCGCTCGATCACGTCGTCCTGGAGCTCGTCGATCTCGTCCGTCAGGCGGTCGAGCACCGGGAAGTAGCCGTCCACCAGCCAGTCGGCGATCGCGTACAGCAGGTAGTCGGGGCCGGTGGCCAGGAGGGGGATCGCGTCGCCACGGAGCTGCGGCGCTCGCATGGGGTCCCAGTCCGCCTGATGGACCGTCAGGAGGTAGCGCTCCGTCAAGACGAAGTCCACCTCGGACTCGACGACCTCGCCCTCGTACACCAGGGCGAAGAGGACCATATGGAGCATGCCGTCGAGGCGTTCGGCCTTCGCCCGCTGGTTCTGCTCCTGGATGTCCTCGGTGACGAGCGGGTGGATGCCGAGGATCCTCGACAGCCGCTGCAGCGCGGCGGCATCCAGATCAGCAGCGTCGATCCAGAGCCGGAGACGCGGGTCGCGGATCGCGCGTTCGAGCTGGTCGAGGCCCTCCACCTCGACGGCGCCGCCCGCCGGGTCTACCGCGACGATCTCGAGGTGAGGGTGCGCAACCGCCTCCACTCGCCGTGGCAGGGAGGGCTGCCTCGGCGCATCTCCCGGCTGGCGCTCGGCCGCCGGGTCAGAGCGCGAGGGTGGGCTCGACGTCGTCCGTGCCATCGGATTCCAGTGGTCGGCGGGGCTCCCGCTCCACGCTCGGTTCGGTGGTGGTACCACGCGGCCGGCCCATCGCCAGCGCGGGCGGCACGGCGGCGGCGCTCAGCACCGCGGCCACGAGGAAGATGCCGACCATGATCCGCGCCCCTTCGCCGGCCGCCCAGGTCTCGAGCGCCTCGACGACGAGCCCATCCCGGAGCGGCCGGTCCTGCAGCTCAACCGGGATGAACTGCTTGTACGCCTCCGGCGTGGCGTAGACCCGCTCGTACAGCCGCTCGATGGTCGTGGAGCCGTAGGCCGTCAGGACCGCGAGGCCCACGGCCATGCCGATCATGCGGGCCACGGTGACGGTCGCCGACGCGACGCCGAACGCGCGCCTGCCGACCGCCTCGACGGCCGCCGTCGACCGCGGGGTGACGGTCAACCCGAACCCGAGACCGAAGATTGCGAGCGTCACCGCCACCTCCTCGATCGAGGTGGCGGCGGCCCAGCGCGACATGGCGACGAGGCTCAGCCCGCTGGCCGCGAGCCCCACAAGCGTGACCAGCCGGAGTGACAGGACCCGCACGGCGAACCCGGAGAGCAGGGCGCCGAGGGCCGTCGCGGCAGCCAGCGACCCGAGCGCGAGGCGCTGGAGGTCCGGCCCGCCGTACAGCACCCGGTCGACGAACACGGCGCCGCCGATGATCGCGGTCGCGAAGGCATAGCCGGTCAGGAGCGAGACCAGCACGGCCGAGCTGAACACCCCGCTCCGGAAGAGCCGCGGGTCTAGGTACGGATCGTCCGACCGCAGACCGAGGGCGATCGTCACGAACGTCGCGGCTACGGCCAGCGCGAGGAGGCCCCCGACGAGCGCCTCGGGCGGGATCCCGAGGCCACCGCCGTCCGCGATGCCGACCAGCGTGACGCCGACGAGGGCGCTCGCCAGCGCGATCGTGAACACCGTCCCGCCCAGGGCGTCGACGCGGCCCCGCCGCCTGGGCGTGTCCCAGCCGGACGAGGCCGCCCAGCCGAGCACGAGGGCGACGATGCCGATCGGCACGTTGACGTAGAACACCCAGCGCCACGATGGAGCGAACAGGTCGAGGAGTGGGCCGCCGCCGAGGCCAGCCCGGGCCAGCGCGGCATCGACGTAGACCGTGTCGAGGATCGCCGCGCCGAGGAACGGGCCGGCGGCCATCCCGAGGAAGGTCAGGGCTCCGACCACGCCCAGTGCGCGCGGCCGCGCGTGTCCCTCGTAGAGGTGCGAGGCCGCGGCGGTCGCCACCGGCACGAGGGCGCCGCCGCCGAGCGCCTGGACGAGGCGGGCGGCGATGAGCTGGTCGAGGTCCCGGGCCGCGCCGCACAGGGCTGATCCCAGGATGAAGACGACCAGGGCCGCGAGCAGCAGCCGGCGGGCACCCCACAGGTCGGACAGGCGGCCGGCGAGCGGCATCGTCACGACGTAGACGAGCAGGTAGGCCTGGACCACCCAGGAGGCCTTGCGGAGCTGGGTCCAGTCGGCCAGATCGGTGACGATCGCCGGCAGCGCCACGGCCGTGATCATCAGCTCCAGCCCGGCGAGGAAGACGCCGGCGCCGAAGACCGCGAGCAGGACGAGCGACGAACCGCGGCTCACGGGCGGAGTGTAGCGGGCAGGCTGCGCATCGCCGGGGCGCGGGCGGTGCCCGGGGGCGCCCGGACGCAGCCGGACGGTTTCGTACCACGCTGCCGTGATCACCCGGTGGTCATCTGGGTCGCTTCGGCGCCGTCAACGGCTCCCACTCCGGGCCACGACGGGGGCTCCAGCGTCGGCCCGAGCACGAACCTGCTGCACCTCCGTGAGCGCTAACCCTTCCCACTCGTCCTTGTGGCTCGCGACACCCCGGAAATGCCCACCTGGTGGTCACGCGCGCCGGCATGGGTCGCTCGGCGGCCGGCTGGGCGCCCTGGGCGCACCCGTGAGGCCGACTCGGCAAGGAGAGCCTCTCTCGGACGCGCTTGACATCCGCGCCGCAGGCCGCCTAGCATCAACGAGCATTGATATAAACCAGTGTTGATGCGACGCCTCCGGAGGCAGCCCCTGAGTCCCTCACGCGCCCGGATCCGCTCGACCATCGCCACGATCGTCGACCAGCCTGACGAGCTGCGCGCCCTTCGCGTCATCCACAAGGCGCTCGCCGACGTGAACCGGATGCGCATCGTCCGCCACCTCGCCGAGCGCGACGCCTCCGTGACGGACCTGATCGGCGAGGTGGGGCTCTCGCAGCCGCTCGTCAGCTGGCACATCGGGCGCCTGCGGGCCGCCGGCCTCGTCGAGACGCGGCGCAAGGGTCGCGAGACGCTGTGCCGCCTGCGGCCAGAGGCATGGGAGGCGTTCGTCGAGCGTGAGCGTGCGGTCCTCGGGCTGGGCGGCGCGGCAGCGCGGCCGCGGGGGGCCACGTCGTGATCAACCGCTCGTTGGTCTCGCCGGAAACCCGCCAGCGCCTGCGCGGCATGGCCATCCCGGTCGCACTGGCCTTCGGGCGGCTCGGCGTCACCCCCAACACGCTGACCGTGGCGGGCTTCCTCGGCACGTGCCTCGCGGCCGCGGCCGCGGCCGCGGAGTGGTGGGCGCCGGCGGGCATCCTCGTGATCGCCTTCGGGGTCTTCGACATGTTCGACGGGGCGCTCGCCCGGGCGACGGGCCAGGCGACGAGGTTCGGCGCCTTCCTGGACTCGACCCTCGACCGGACCGGGGAGAGCCTCGTCCTCGCCGGCGTCGCCTACGGCTGCGCATCGGCCGGCTTCCTGCCCGGCGTGGGCCTCGCGGGGGCTGCGCTCGCGTTCGCCTCGGTCGTCACCTACACCCGGGCAAAGGCGGAGGCGCTCAATCTGCACGGCGAGGTCGGCTTCGCGCCACGGCCGGAGCGGCTCGTGATCCTGTCGGTCGGCCTGGTCCTGTGCGGCGCCCTCGGCGGCGTGCGCTTCACGATCCCGGCCGGCATGGAGGACGCGCTGATGTCGTGGGAGCCCTACCGGGCCGAGGCCGCCTGGGCGCTCGGCATCGCCCTCGGCCTCATCGCCGTCCTGTCGGCGGTCACCGTCGTCCAGCGGATCCTCCATGTCAGACGCCAGCTCGCCCAGATCGATCGGTAGTTCAAGGAGCTCGGAGACCATGCCCACCAACCGCAAGAACGGCAAGAACGGAAAGAACGGCTCGGCGCCTCACAACACCTGGGCCGGCGCAGGGCGCCGCGGCGACGGCAAGATCCGGGTCGCGATCGTCGGCGTCGGCAACTGCGCGAGCAGCCTCGTCCAGGGCCGGTACTACTACGAGAAGGCCAACGACGACGACTTCGTCCCGGGGCTGATGCACGTCAACCTCGGCGGCTACCACGTCCGCGACATCGAGTTCGTGGCCGCCTTCGACGTCGACCGGAACAAGGTCGGCAAGGACCTCTCCGAAGCGATCTACCAGAAGCCGAACAACACGATCGTGTTCCAGCAGGTCCCGGACCTTGGGCTGCCGGTCGAGCGGGGGATGACCCACGACGGCCTCGGCAAGTACCTCAGCCAGATCATCGAGAAGGCGCCCGGCCCGACGGCCGACATCGTCGGCATCCTCAAGGAGCGCGAGGTCGACGTGATGGTCTCGTACCTCCCGGTCGGCTCGGAGCAGGCGACCAAGTGGTACGTCGAGCAGGCGCTCCAGGCCGGCGTCGGCTTCATCAACGCCATTCCCGTGTTCATCGGGCGGGAGCCTTACTGGCAGCGCCGCTTCGCCGACCGGGGCCTGCCGGTCATCGGCGATGACATCAAGAGCCAGGTGGGGGCGACGATCAGCCACCGCGTCCTCACGCGGCTGTTCATGGACCGCGGCGTCCGGCTGGATCGAACCTACCAGCTCAACTTCGGCGGCAACACGGACTTCCTGAACATGCTCGAGCGCGAGCGACTCGAGTCGAAGAAGATCTCCAAGACCAACGCGGTCACCTCGATGCTGGACTACGAGCTCGACCCGGACAACGTCCACGTCGGCCCGAGCGACCACGTCCCGTGGCTCCAGGACCGCAAGTGGTGCTACATCCGGATGGAGGGCACGACCTTCGGCGACGTGCCGCTCAACGCGGAGCTCAAGCTCGAGGTCTGGGACTCGCCCAACTCGGCCGGCGTCATCACCGACGCGATCCGCTGCCTGAAGCTGGGCCTCGACCGCGGGCTGGCCGGGACGCTCGTCGGGCCCTCGTCCTACTTCATGAAGTCGCCGCCGCAGCAGATCCATGACGACATCGCCCACCAGCGGGTCGAGGCGTTCATCCGCGGCGACGATAACGAGACCCTGGTCGGCACGGAGGAGCCCGCCCGGCGACGGCTGCGCAAGGTGGCGGGCTCGCCGGCGAAGGCGAAGGCCGTCCCAGCCACCCGGTGACGGCGCGCGAGCCGGGGCTGATGGCCGCTCGAGACGCGAAGCCCCGAACAGCGCCCGACCTGGAACGGCGCGACGTCCGGCTGCTGGCGCCGCACCGGCGCCCGGGCGGCGGCTCGCGACTGGCCGAGAAGGCGGGGGTCGTCGGCTTTCGTGTGGCCTCCTGGCTGCTCGGTCGGGCGCCGGCGGGGCCGGCGGCGAGGATGATCGGGCTGGCGGCTCAGCTGTCCTATCTCGCCTGGCCGCAGAAGCGCCGCTGGTCGAACGCCAACTTCGGCCACGTGCTCGGCCTCCCGCCGGGTCACTGGCGGGTGCGCCGGCTCGCGCTGCGAGCCTACGGGACGTACGGCCGGTACCTGATCGAGGTCATGCGGCTGCCGCGCATGACCCGCGAGCAGGCGGAGGCGCTCGTCCCGTCCACGGAGCTCGATCCCATCGAGCCGATCTGGCGAGGCTCGCAGGGCGGGCTGATCTACACGCTCGGGCACGTCGGGAACGTCGACATGGTCGCGGCCGGCGTCGGCGCGCGGTTCGGCGTCAACGTGGTGGCCGACGATTCCGCCTACGCGGAGCTGTTCGAGGACTTCCGCCGCGACCGCGAGCGGTGGGGCAACCACATCATCCCGTGGCGGAACCTGCGCGAGATCTACGCCGTGCTCCGGCGCGGCGAGATGCTCGGCCTGCTGGTCGACTGGGGCTACCGGCCGGACGGGATCCCGGTCCGGCTGTTCGACGCCTGGACGACCCTGCCGGCGGGGCCCGCCACGCTGGCCGCGAAGACCGGCTCGCCCATCCTCCCGATCCTCATCCGGCGCGGCGAGACGCGGTTCGAGGTGGGCTGGACGGAGCCCATCGAGGTTGCCTCGACGGAGCCCGCCGAGCTCCAGCGCGCCACGCAGCTGATGGCCGACGCGCTCGCAGCGGCGATCGCCGCCGCGCCGGAGCAGTGGTACAGCTTCAAGCCGGTCTGGCCCGAGGCGCCGGAAGCGCAGGCGGAGCTGGAAGCCCGAGTGGCGGCGATGCGCGCCGCACAGCCGATGCGCACTCCGGACGACACCTCGCCGGAGGTCCCCGCGCCATGAGCGAGCCGATCACGGGGAGGAAGCCCCGCACAGACCCCGTCGGCGGCTCGTCGCTCCGTGGCGGACGTCCTCCCCGCGGCGCGGCCGGGCCCGCCGTCGCGGCCGATGCGGATCGCGGCACCCTGCTCCAGCGGCTGCGCGTCGTCCTCTTGACGGCGGTCGCCTGGATCGCCTCGCACCTGCCCGAAGGGCTCGTGATCCGCGTCGCCGACCTCGCCGGCCTGGTCTGGTACCACAGCACGCCGGCGAGGGCCGCGCGCGCCCGACGCCACCTGGCGCGGGTCGCCATGGTCCTGGCCGAGCGCGGCACCGGCTCGACGCGCGCTCGGGCCGCCGCGACGGACCCGAAGGCGCTCGAACGCCTCGTCCGCGCCGCCTACCAGCATGCGGCGCGCTACTACCTGGAGGTCATCCGCACGCCCCGGATGACCGCCCGTTGGATGCGCGAACGGGTCCTGATCGAGACACCGGACGTCGTCGACGAGGCGTTCGAGAGCGGGGGGGCCGTGGTCTTCGTGGGGATGCACTTCGGCGCCATCGAGCTGCCGGCCCTGTACCTGGCCCGGCGCTCCGGCCGGCGCGTGAGCGGACCGATGGAGACGGTCGGCGACCCGGCGCTCCAGCGCTGGTTCGTCCGCACGCGTGGCGCGCTCGGCGTGCGGATCCTCGGCCTGCGTGAGGCCAGGCGGGAGCTGCTGGCCGCCCTGCGCGCTGGCGAATCGATCGGGATCGTCGGCGACCGGGACATCAACGGCCGCGGCGTATCGATCGACCTCTTCGGTCACCCGGCGCCGCTCCCCGTGGGTCCGGCTCTCCTGGCCATCGAGTCCGGGGCGCCGGTCTACCTGGCAGCGGTTCGGCGGGACGGTCCCGGGCGGTACCGGGCGCGGGTCGCCCGGATCGAGGTCCCCACCGAGGGGACCCGTCGCGAGCGCGTCGAGGGCACGCTCCGGCACCTGGCGGCAGGCTTCGAGACCGCAATCGCGGACGCACCCGAACAGTGGTGGGCCGTCTTCCACCCGATCTGGCCGGATCTCGACGACGACCCGGCCGGGTCGGCCGTGGAGCGTTAGCCGTGACCGAACCGAGGGCAACCGGCTGCGCGGACCTTCACATCCACACGCTGGCCTCCGACGGCACGTCCGGCGTCGTCGAGATCCTCGACCACGTCGAGCGGTCGAGCCGGCTCGACGTCATCGCCATCACGGACCACGAGCGGATCGACGCCGCCATTGCCGCTCGGTCGATCGCGCGCGACCGCGGGCTACGCGTCGAGGTGATCGTCGGCGAGGAAATCACGACCCGCGGCGGCCACCTCCTCGGGCTCTTCCTGGAGCGGTCGATCCCGCCGCTTCGGTCGCTGCGCTGGTCGATCGCAGCGGTCCACGAGCAGGGCGGCATCGCGGTCCCGGCCCACCCGCTGGTGCCCTACCCGTTGTGCGCCCAGGGCTTCGTGCTGCGCGGGCTGCTCGACGACCCGGACGCCAGATTCCATCCCGATGCGCTGGAGACGTTCAATCCAACGACGCTGGGGCGGCCGTGGCACGGCCGCGTCGTGCGGTTCGCCGATCGATACGGCCTGGCCAGGATCGGCAACAGCGACGCGCACGTCATCGAGTCCATCGGGACCGGATGGACCACGTTCCCGGGCGCGTCCGCGGGCGACCTCCGGCGGGCGATCCTCGCCAGGCAGACGCAGCACCACGGCTCGTTCGACGGCGGGCCGTTGCAGCTCCGGACCTTCGGGCGCCAGCTCCGCAAGTACGGCCGGGACATCGGCGCCACCCTCCGGGGCCGGGTGCTCCGCGACGGCTCCCGGCGCGACCTCGGGTACCCGGTCGAGCTCCGGCCGGGTGGCCGGGAGGGCGCCGGATGAAGATCGGGCTCGTCTCGCCCTACGTCTACCCGTTGCCGGGGGGCGTGACGCAGCACGTCGCCTACCTCTACGAGAACCTGCGACTGCGCGGCCACGACGTCCGGATCATCACCAGCTCGCATGGGCTCCAGCGCTCGTCCGAGGGTGACGTGATCCGGATCGGCAAGGGCTTCTCCGTCCCGACCAACGGCTCGGTCGGCACGCTGACCGTGTCGCCCCGGTTCCTGTCGCAGGTCCACGAGGTCCTCGATCGGGAGCGGTTCGACGTGCTCCATTTCCACGAGCCGTTCGTGCCGTTCCTCTCGCCGATCGTGCTGCGGCTCTCGACCAGCGTGAACGTGGCGACGTTCCATGCGTATGGCGGCTTCTCGCCCGCATACGAGTTCGGTCGGCGCTTCATGGGCGGCTACGCCAGCCGCCTCCACGGCCGGATCGCGGTCAGCGCCGCCGCCCGCCACTTCATCGACCGCTACTTCCCGGGCGACTACAAGGTCATCCCCAACGGGGTGGACGTCGACCGCTACCGCCGGGCGGTCCCGATCGCCCGCTGGCAGGACGGAACACGGAACCTGTTGTTCGTCGGCCGGCACGAGCCGCGCAAGGGCCTGCTCCATCTCCTCAAGGCGTATCGAATCCTGCGCAAGACCGGCTGCCACTGTCGGCTCCTCGTGGTCGGCTCCGGCCCCCAGGAGCACGAGGCGCGCCGATACGTCGCCACGCGCCGTCTCGGCGGCGTCGAGTTCCTCGGCCGGGTGAGCGATCGGGAGAAGGCGCAGCTGTTCAAGACCGCCGACGTCTACGTCTCCCCGGCCACGGGCGGTGAGTCGTTCGGGATCGTGCTGCTCGAGTCGCTGGCCGCCGGGACGCCGATCGTGTGCAGCGACATCCACGGCTACAAGGGCGTCGTCCGGCGCGGGCGGGAGGGACTGCTCGTCCCGCCGGGCAAGCCCAAGGCGATCGCGGCCGCCATCGCCCAGCTGCTCAACGACAACGAGCTGCGGGAGGAGATGGCGGCCAACGGCCCGGCCCGCGCGGAGGAGTTCAGCTGGGAGCGGGTGACCGCCAAGGTCGACGACTACTACGGGTTCGTGATCCGGCGCCTGGCCGCCCAGGGCCCGCTGCCGGAGAGCTTCCACGCCGAGATCCCGCCGTCGCCCCGTCCGCCGGCCGCCTTGCGCTCCTAGGGTCTCCCGTATC
>JACDAV010000259.1 GCA_013695255.1 Chloroflexota bacterium | reverse complement strand
CGAGCCATCGAGGGCCTGCTGGCCCAGACGCTTCAGTCGTGGGAGCTGATCCTCGTCGACGATGGGTCGAGCGATGAGACGCCGTCCGTGATCGAGCCCTACCTGACGGACGACCGGGTGTCGTACCACCGCTCGACGGAGAACCGGGGGATGGGGGCGGCCCTGAACCTGGCGCTGGACCGCGCCCGAGCGCCATTGATCGCGTACCTGCCATCGGATGATCAGTTCTTTCCGAGGCACCTGGAATCGCTTGTCCTGGCCCTTGCCACGCACCCGGCAGCTGCGCTGGCCTTCTCCGGCCTTCGGTACTGGCACAACCACGACGCGACCGGACAGCTCGCGGGCTACCCGCTTCAACTCGCCCAGGTGGCCCACCGCGCGGGCCCGGAGCGTTGGCTGGAACGTGATGATGTGGTGACGGACGACCTCGACCGGATGTTCTGGTCCAGCCTTCGTGCCCGCGGCTCGTTCGTCGGGACGGGAGTCGTGACCAGCGAGTGGGTGGATCACCCGGCACAGCGGCACAAGATCGTGCGCGAGACGCTGGGCGGTGGCCTCAACGTGTATCGCTCGCGCTACCAGCCGCCCGGACCCCTGCGCTTCCACTCGTCCGTGGGAAACCAGATCGACGAGGTGGCGTTGTACCGCGAGTTTCGCGACCGCCGACCGACGCCCCGGGCGGCCGACGGGCTTCGAATCCTGCTGGTCGGCGAGCTCGCCTACAACCCTGAGCGCGTCCTCGCCCTCGAGGAACGCGGGCACTCGTTGTACGGCCTCTGGACCCAGGAGCCGTACTGGTTCCAGGCGGTGGGCCCGCAGCCATTCGGCCATGTTCGCGACCTGCCGCGAAGAGGCTGGCGCGAAGCGGTGTCGGAGCTCCGGCCAGACGTCATCTACGCGCTGCTGAACTGGCAGACCGTGCCGTTCGCACACGAGGTCTTGTCGGACAATCCCGGAATCCCGTTCGTGTGGCACATCAAGGAGAGCCCCCAGCACTGCATCGCCGAGGGCACGTGGCCCAAGCTCGTCGACCTGCATCTGCGCTCCGATGGCCAGATCTACTCGAGCCCCGAGACGCGGGAGTGGTTCGAGGCCGTCGTGCCGGCGACCCGTCATAACCCACACGCCATGGTGCTCGACGGAGACCTGCCGAAACGCGAGTGGTTTGCCCGCCCGGCCTCAAAGCGCCTTTCGGACGTGGATGGCGAGGTCCACACGGTCGTGCCGGGGCGCCTGATGGGGGTGGAGCCGAGCACGGTCGCCGATCTCGCCGCACAGAGGATCCACGTTCACTTCTACGGCAACATCTTCCAGTCCGGCTCAAAGGCCTGGATCGAGGAGGCGAAGGCCCGGGCGGGGCGCTTCCTGCACCTCCACCCGGGCGTGGACCAGCGCGAGTGGGTGTCCGAGTTTTCGAAGTACGACGCCGGCTGGCTGCATGTCTTCCGGAGCTCGAACGGCGGCGATCTGCGGACGGCGAAGTGGGAGGACCTCAACTACCCGGCGCGCATCGCCACGCTGGCCTCGGCAGGGCTGCCCCTGCTTCAGCTCGACAACGCCGGCGCACGAGTCGCGATGCAGACGCTGGCCGATGAGCTCGACATCGGCGTGTCCTTCTCCGACACCGAGGATCTCGGCGCGCAGCTCCACGAGCCTGGCGTCCTGGATCGCCTGCAGGCAAATTTCTGGGGCGCTCGAGCTCGCTTCACCTTCGACGCGCACGCCGATGGCCTCGTCGAGTTCTTCCGCGACGTGATCGAGTCCCGCGAGACCCGCCCGGCGCCGACCGCAGGCCGACGCTACCGGTCCGTGGCCGGTTCGCCAGCCTCGAAGTTCCCCGCCGCCCTGCGCACGCGATAGAGCCGCCGCTGGAGACGCTCGTCGTCGATCTCCGCTCGTCGCTCCACGCGGAACTCGTCGACGGCCACGCGCGCACCGCTGAAGCGCTCCGCGTTGAGGTAGTCGTCGAACAGCATGAGGCCACCCGGGCTCAGCCTCGGCCACAGCGTGCGCGCGGCGAACAGGATGCTGGCCGGCAGGTCGCAGTCGATGAGGGCCATCGCGAATGGACCATCCAGCGTGACCAATGTTTCGGCGAAGTACCCCTTCACGGGCACGACCCGGCCTTCCAGGCCCCGCGCCCGGATCTTCGCCTCGACGTACTTGACCGAGGTGGACGCGAATGCGTCATCGGGCTCGCCCGTCCGACCCGCCTCACGCTCCGATCTGAGCTCCTCGAGGTCGAAGCCCTCGTAGGAGTCGCACGCGTAGACGATCCGGGCGTCCGTCTGCCGCCGCAGTGCCTCGCCGAGGATCATCGCGCTGCCGCCGCGCCAGCTCCCGCATTCGACGAGGTCACCGGGAACGCCGGAAACGTCGGCCAGGGCCTCAAGCAGATCGGAAATCCCGTCCTCGCCGAGCACCGTCTCGAAATCGTTCAGGTCCGGCATCCAGACCGTCGTGTTCACGCCGGGAGCATATCGCGGCCGGTGGGGTCGCACGATGGAGGCGCCGCCGCGAGGATCCGCTCGCGGAGCCGACGGAGCGAGAACGGGAGGTGCTCGCGCTCATCGCGGAAGGACTGTCCAACAGCGCCATCGCGGCTCGCATCTTCGTCACCGAGCGCACGGTCGAGGCGCACGTCACCCAGATCTTCCAGAAGCTGGAGCTGCCGCAGTCGGCGGACCAGCATCGCCGCGTGCTCGCCGTGCTCGCATTCCTCCGTGCCTGAGCCGCGCCGGGCCGCGAGGGTCCCGCTGCCTCAACTCACTCCGTGGCCGTGGTCGTTCCCGGGCCCAGGTGGGCCAGGGCGGTGCGCACGAGCACCTCGGACATCAACCCGATGGCCGACTCGTCGATGTCGAAGGCGGGATGGTGATGCGGCGGCGCGGCCGGGCCACCCGCACCGACGTGGAAGAACGCTCCAGGGCGAAGCTCGCTGAGACGCGCCCAGTCATCGCTTGCGGTGATCGGACCCGAGTCGATCGAGATCGCCCGGCCGGTCGCCGCTGTCGCGGCCCGCACGACGTCCAGCTCCACGGCGGAATTGATGCTGACCGGGGCAGAGGCAATGACCATGAACGCCGAGCTCGCACGCAGGGCGGCACAGACGGCGGCCGCGACCGCCTGAATGCGCTCGAGCGCGCGCTCCCGGGTCTCCTCTGAGAACCACCGGACGTTCCCGCGCAGGCGAACCGTGTCCGTCGCGACGTTCGCGGCGTTGCCGCCGTTGATGGCGGCGATGCCGATGACCAGGCGCTCGCCCGGGCGGGTCTCGCGCGCAACGATAGCCTGCAACGCCGAAACGACATGGGCCGCGGCGAGCACCGGATCGACGGTTGATTCGGGCATGCCGGCATGTCCGGCCCGCCCCGTCACCGAGATCTCGAAGAAGTCAGCACCGGCGAGGACCGGACCGGGGACGTTGAGAACCGTGCCGACGGGCACGCCGGACAGGACGTGTCCGCCGAGCACGCGATCGACGCCATCGAGCACGCCGTCGCGGATCATCGCCTCGGCGCCGGACAGGATCTCCTCGGCAGGCTGGAAGCAGAACCGGATGCTGCCCACGAGCTGGTCGCGCAGCTCGACCAGCGCCCTGGCCGCGCCGACCACCGCCGCCATGTGCGCGTCATGTCCGCAGGCATGCATGACGCCGCGCGTTGCCGACGCGAACCGCAGGCCGGTCGCCTCGGAGATCGGCAGGGCGTCCATCTCGGCCCGGATCAGCAGGCGCGGCCCGGGCGCCGCTCCGTCGAAGTCGGCGACCAGACCGCTGCCGCCAACGCCTCGCCGAACGACCAGACCGAGGCCCGCGAGCTGCTCGGTCAGACGGTCGCCGGTCGCCGACTCCTCGAACGCGAGCTCTGGCGCCTGATGGAGCTCCCGCCGGAGCCGAACCATGTCCGGCTCGAGCGAGCGCATCAGCCCGGCGACTGCATCCATCGCTGCGCGTCCGTGCTGTCCGTGCCGCCCATCGCTACTCCGGCGCACCTTCGGGCGCCGGCAGTAGCCCGAGCTGCTGGAGCTGGCTGAGCTGATCGACGACGTGCCAGTGCTCGGCCATCCGGCCGTCCACGATGCGGTGAATGTCGATGCCCGCGATATCGTAGGAGCGATTGGTCGCCGGGATGCCCAGGAACGCCCCGACGTGGGTGCCCCGGCTCCGCCAGCGCACGACGACGCGATCGCCTTCGGCGATCATGTCCTGGATCTCGAACTGCGGATCCAGTGCCGTCAGGATCCCGCGGGCGCGAGCCTCGAGGTCAACTCGTCCGTTGCCCTGACCTGGGAAGGGGTCATGCTCGACGTAGTCCTCGGCGGCGATGTCCTGCAGGACCGCCGGGTTGCCTCCGTTGAGCACCTCGTCGTAGTAGCGACGGACGAGTGCCTTGTTCTGCTCGACGTTCATCTGGTTGCCTCCGGTGCTTGAATGGCCGCAATGGACCCGCAGCATCGCCCGTCGGAACCGGTCTGACCATGACGTCACGCCCCTCGCCGGCCACCGTCTTGCCCACCGAGTCGCCCCGGTGGGGCGTTGGCCCGGGTTCGTGAGCCCCTGTTCGTGACGGGTCTCGGGCAGCAGGTGCGCGGCCTGCGGACGACGGCCGGGCTGACGCAGGCGGAGCTCGCCGAACGGGCCGGTATCAGCGAACGCGCGGTCAGCGACATCGAGCGGGGGCTCCGGGGTCGCGTCTACCCGGAAACCGCCCGACGTCTCGCGGCTGCGCTGACGAACGAACCCGCCGATGCGGCGGCGGTCGAGGCCCTGATCAGAGGCGGTCAGCTCAGCGTACCGGGAGGGGCCCTCGACCACGCCACTCCCGAGCCGGCCTCGCCTGCCTCGACGTCCGACCAGTGGGCCGTCCTGCGCCGAACCGCGTTGATCGGGCGTGACGCCGAAGTTCGAACGGTCTGCGCCTGGCTCGGCGCGCCGAACAACCGGCTCGTGACGATCACCGGTCCAGGCGGCATCGGCAAGAGCCGCCTCGCCGCGGAGGTGTGTGCCCGTCTCATCGGCGAGTCGAGGACCGTGCTCTTCGTGACCCTCGCGGCCCTGCGGGATCCGGCTCTCCTCCTGCCTGCCATGGCCATGGGACTCGGGCTGCCGAACGGGGGAACCGTCGGCGCTCCAGGGCTGGCGCGCCACCTTCGGGGTCGAGCCGCCATCGTGGTCCTCGACAGCTTCGAGCCGGTGATCGACGCCGCGGGCGAGATCGGAGCACTGCTGGACCAGGTGGCCGACCTGCAGGTCCTGGCCACCAGCCGGGCGCCGTTGCGGTTGCGAGGCGAGCGCGAGCTGCCGCTCGGCCCGCTGACGGTCCGTCATGGCGGCGAGTCCGATCCGGCCTTCTACCCGGCTGAACATCTGTTTCTCGAGCGAGCCCGCGCCGCCAGACCGGACCTCGAGGTCAACGAGATCACACGGGCGGTCGTCGCGGAGATCTGCGCGCGGCTGGGCGGTCTCCCGCTCGCCCTCGAGCTGGCAGCCGCGCGGGTCCGGCACATGTCGCTCGCCGCGCTCCGTTCCGAGCTCGACCGGCCGCTCCGGCTGCTTGCCGGCGGTGATCGCGATCTGCCGGCGCGGCAACGGACGATGCGGGCGACGATCGATTGGAGTCACGATCTTCTGGCGCCACAGCAGCGTGCCGTGTTCCGGGGCGTCTCGTGCTTCCGTGGGGGGTGGACGCTCGCAGCGGCCGAGACGATCGTGCGAATCGATGAGGAGTCGGGCGAGGACCTGCTCGAAGCCTTCGGACCGCTCGTCGAGTACGGCCTTGTCACGGTCGAGCACCACGCTGCCAGCCCGCGTTGGAAGCTCCTCGACCCGATCGGCGACTACGCCAGCGAGCGGTTGGTGGAGGCCGGAGAGGAGGCGGCCACGCGCCGCCGTCACGCGGGATTCTTTGCGGCGCTGGCAGAGGAGGCGGAGCCGCACCTCCGAGGACCGCAGCAATCGCGCTGGCGTGATGCGCTGCGTGAGGACGTTGACAATCTCCGTGGCGCGCTCGATTGGGCGCTGGCGTCGTCCGATGCCGACCTTGCCTTGCGGCTCGCCGGAGCCCTGTGGATGTTCTGGCGGCTCGAGGGTGCGTTCGCCGAAGGTCGATCGTGGCTCGACCGCGCGCTGAGCGTTGACGGAGCTCGAGGATCGGCGCAGCGTGGCCGCGCACTGTGGGGAGCCGCATGGCTCGCGTACCAGGACAGCGACGACGGTCGAGCCGCGACACTGGCGACGGAGCTCCTCGGCATCGCCGACGACCGACCCGACTCCCTGGATCGGCGGAACGCGCTGACCGTCCTGGGGCACGTGGCGACCGCGCGGGGGCGGGCGGACGAGGCGCTCCCGCCGCTCGAGGACGCCCTGGCCATCGCCCAACGGACCGGGTCTGCCTGGCATCTGGCGGCCTCCCGGCTGAACCTCGGTACGGCATTGGTGCACACCGGCGCGGTCGAGCGGGCGGAGGACGCCCTCGAGCAGGCGTGGCGTGCGTTTGTCGACATCGGCGACCGGCATTTCGTCGGCACGTCGCTGGTCGAGCTCGGATATGCGGCGATCGTGGCCGGCGACATCGAGCGCGCGTCCCTGCGGTTCGGGGCCGCGTTGCGCGAATTCGCCGCGCTCGACGAGCGCTGGGGACTCGCGGAGGCCATCGACGCCGTGGCAACGCTCGAGGCTGCGCGCGGCGAGGCCAGGACCGCCGCGATCCTGAGTGGCGCCGCGGAACAGGCCTGGGCGACCATCGCCAGCCGAAGGCTGGCGCCGGATGGCGCAATCGCGGCTCCGTTGCTCGAGGACGTGCGCGCGTCGATCGGGCGCGCGGAGTGGGATGCGTCGCTGGCCGAGGGCCGCCGCCTTGTCCTGCAGGCCGCCGTGGCCCTGGCGCTCCAGCAGACGCCGGTGCCCGTGGAGCCGTAGTCGAGCTGATTACAACACTGGTCCGCGGCGCTACCATCAAGCCCTCGCACGAGGTGGGCCGATGGACGTCGATGGGATCCTGCGCGCGAAGGGGGCGGCGGTCGTCACGATCCGCCCGGACGCGACCGTCGGGGAGCTGGTTCGGGGGTTGCGCGAGGAGCGGATCGGCGCGATGGTCGTGAGCGAGGACGGCCGGACCGTGCTCGGCATCATCTCGGAGCGCGACGTCGTCCGCGGGCTGGCGGATCGCGGACCGCGGATCCTCGAGGCCCAGGTAGCGGAGCTCATGACCCGGCAGGTCGTGTCCTGCACGCCCCGGGACAGCGTCAAGCAGGTGATGGAGGAGATGACGAGGCGGCGCGTGCGGCACCTCCCGGTCGTCGCCGACGGCGCCCTGGCCGGAATCATCAGCATCGGCGACGTCGTCAAGAACCGCCTCGAGGAGATGGCGATGGAGACGAACGTGCTGCGCGAGGCCTACATCGCCCGCCGCTGACGCACGGCCCGCCGGGCGTGATGCCCGACGGGCCGTCTGAGGTGGCGATCGGTGCCGCGATGGCCGGCGGTCAGGCCTTCGCGATCTCGTCGGCCAGCCGGTCGTAGGTCTCGAGCGCGCCGCCGACCATGCCGGTCGCGAGCGCGCCTTCGAGGTCTTCGACTGACGGGAAGCGGCTGCGGGCGACCAGCTTCGTCTTGCTGCCGAGCGCCTCGAGCGTCAGCGTGTTGATCGCGGCCTTGTCGTCGAAGCCCGGGACGTCGAAGATCTCCGTCTGCACGAGCCGCTCGGGCGGCTCGACCTCGAGGTACTCGCCCTTGAAGGGGACGTCCTGGCCGTCGGGTCCATGGCTGATCCAGCGCCACGTGCCACCCACCCGGACATCCATCTCGACGACCGTCGCCGTGTGGCCGTGCGGTCCCCACCAGCGAGTGACGCGCTCCGGGTCCGTCATGACCTTCCAGACGAGGTCGCGTGGGGCATCGAACACTCGCTCGAAGACGAGCTCCTGACCCTCCGTGTAGACGGCCGTCCGTTCGTTGCCGAGCTGTTGCATCGTCATCACGTCTGCTCCTTCCTGAGCCCTCGAGTCAGCCGGTCTCGGCATCATCGTTCCGGTCCGTCGCCTGGAGTTCGCGGAGGTAGTCGTCGAGGCGCTCGAAGCTCGCCTCCCAGTGACGCCGGTACTGACCGACCCAATCCGCCACGTTGCTGAGCGGCTCCGGCCGGAGTCGGCACGGTCGCCACTGGGCCTGGCGGCCCTGCTCGATGAGACCGGCGCGCTGCAGGACCTTCAGGTGCTTCGAGATCGCTGGAAGGCTGAGGTCGAACGGAGCGGCCAGCTCCGTGACCATGGCTTCCCCACGGGCGAGGCGGGCGAGGATGGCCCGCCGAGTCGGGTCGGCCAGGGCTGCGAACGTCGTGCTCAGCGCATCCGACTGGGTCTGCATTTCGCCTTTCGGTTAATTAACCT
>JACDAV010000235.1 GCA_013695255.1 Chloroflexota bacterium | reverse complement strand
GATCGCGCCGCCGAAGTGGGCGATCACGTCGAGCAGGACCGCGCGCGTGCTCGGATCGAGGTGGTTCGTCGGCTCGTCCAGCAGCAGCAGGTTCGCCTCGGCCAGCGCCAGCCGCGCCAGCGCCAGCCGGGCCAGCGTCCGCCACCCCGGCGCCCGAGCCGCTCGCGCCCGACACCGAAGGTGGCTCTGCCCCGACTCCAGCCACCGCAGGCGCCCTCCCAGCGGCGGCGCCCCCCAGCGCGCCGGCTCCCCAGGCTCCGGACGACCTCATCCGGCTCCGCGACCGCTGGGCGGAGGTCGTGGCGCGCATCAGCCAGCACCCCCCGACCAAGCCGCTCATCGGCGCCTGCCGTCCGATCAGCGTCGAGGGCAGCGTGGTGACGCTCGGCTTCCCGGAGGACCAGGCGTTCCTGAGGGACGTGGCGGAACGGCGCCGGCCGATCCTCGAGGAGGGGATCGGCGCCTTCCTCGGTCGCCCGGTCACGGTCCGCTGCATCGCCACCAACCTCGACCTGGTGCCGGCCCCGCAACCCGACGGCGAGGCGGGCTTCGTGCTCGCCGAGGCCCGCAAGATCTTCGCCGACGACCTGGTCGACGTGGGCGAGGTCAGCTGAGCGCCGGATGCAGGCGGGCTCGGGTTCCCGCAGACTGGCCCGGCTGACGACGAGGAGGAACCAGGACCCATGGGCATGGCCAACCTGCAGCGCATGGCGCAGCAGATGCAGCACGAGATGCAGCGCATCCAGACCGAGCTCGAGTCGACGAACGTGGACGGCTCCGCCGGCGGCGGCGTCGTGACCGCCACGGTCACCGGCAAGCAGGAGCTGATTTCCGTGACCATCGACCCCGCGGCGGTCGACCCGTCCGATGTCGAGATGCTCCAGGACCTCATCGTGGCGGCAGTCAACGATGCGCTGCGCTCGTCGAGGGAGCTGGCCGAGCAGAAGATGGCCGCCGTCACCGGCGGGCTCCAGCTCCCCGGCTTCTAGGGACCGCCGGACGGCCAGTGCCGACCCTGCTGATCGAGCCGGTCGCCCGGCTCATCGAGGCGTTCGCCCGCCTGCCCGGTATCGGGCCGAAGACGGCCCAGCGGCTGACCTACCACCTCCTGCGCGCACCGGAGGGGGAAGCACGGGCGCTGGCCGAGGCCCTCGTGGCGGTGCGCGAGCAGGTCGTGTCCTGCGAGCGCTGCTTCAACTTCAGCGACGCACCGCTGTGCCTCATCTGCCGGGACCCGGTTCGCGATCAACGCCGGCTGTGCGTCGTGGAGGAGGCGCTGGACGTGCTGGCGCTCGAGCGGACGGGCGAGTTCCGCGGGCTCTACCACGTCCTTCACGGCGCGATCTCGCCGATCGACGGCATCGGTCCGGAGCGGCTGCGGATCCGAGAGCTCCTCGCCCGGGCCGACGACGGCAGCCGGGCCGGAGCGCCGTTCGAGGAGGTGATCCTGGCGACCAACCCGACACTCGAGGGCGAGGCAACGGCGATGTACCTCGCCGAGCGCCTCGAGGGGACGGTTGTGCTGGTCTCCCGGATCGCCCGCGGGCTGCCCGTGGGCGGCGACCTCGAGTATGCCGACGAGGTGACGCTGATCCGCGCGCTCCAGGGCCGTCGGGCGATCTGAGCCGTGAGCCACCTGCTGGCGGAGATCGGGCTGCGGCTCGTCAAGGCCGGCGTCGCCGTGGCGCTTGGCGGGATCCTCTACGTGCTCCTCGTTGGTCCTCTTGGCGTGCCCGCCTCGGCCGAGCTGGCCCTCCTCGCATGGCTCGCCGCAGCCGCCTTCATCCTGCTCGTCGAGAGCGGCCCGATCTGACGGCCGCAAGCCCGGGGCACGCCGCCCCAGCCGATCGCGAATCGGGGCGCCCCCGGGTTTGACAGCTGCTTGGGCCATGGCTACCATTCGCCCTCGCGTCGCCCCTTCAGGGGCGTCGACTTCCGCCGATCGGAACACCGGTCCGGCGGTCCCGCCAGGGTTTGACACCAGGGCGGCAAAGCCCCATCATCAGGGCTCTGCGTCGGCGGCTGCCATGCCCCCGAAGCTGCACCTTAACAATTGAAGAGTGGTAGGAAATCCGGTAAGGATGTGCGAGCGGTCAGACCCTCGAGCGTTAGTCACAGCCGCAGGGCTGTGCATACCTTCGGAGAGTTTGATCCTGGCTCAGGATAAACGCTGGCGGCGTGCATGAGACATGCAAGTCGAACGGACGACCAAGGCTTGCTTTGGTCGTTAGTGGCGGACGGCTGAGTAACGCGTAGGCGACCTACCCTGAAGTGGGGAATAACTGCCCGAAAGGGTGGCTAATACCGCATGTGGTGATGCGTTCGTTCGCATCAGTAAAGCCGCAAGGCGCTTCGGGACGGGCCTGCGTCCGATTAGCTCGTTGGTGGGGTAACGGCTCACCAAGGCGACGATCGGTAGGTGGTCTGAGAGGACGATCACCCAGACTGGGACTGAGACACGGCCCAGACTCCTACGGGAGGCAGCAGTCGGGAATTTTGCGCAATGG
>JACDAV010000229.1 GCA_013695255.1 Chloroflexota bacterium | reverse complement strand
CGGTTGGCCCCGTCGCGGCGCACGGCGACGCCCCGCCGGTGCCGCCAGCCACCCCCGGGCTCCTGGTCGGGTGGTCATGGGAGCCGCTGCTCGCGATCCCGCTGCTGCTGGCGGTGGCCGGCTGGCTGGCAGCGGTCCGACGGGTCAACAGCGCCCATCCCGCGAACCCGGTGCCACCGCTCCGGACGGCTGCCTGGCTGAGCGGCCTCGCCGCCATCGCCGTCGCGTTGCTGTCCGGGATCGAGCGCTACGACACCGTGCTGTTCTCTGTCCACATGGTCCAGCACCTGCTGCTGGCGCTGGTGGCGGCACCGCTGCTGGCGCTGGCGGCCCCGATCACGCTGCTCCTGCGGCTCGCGCGTCCCGAGACCCGCCGGCGCCGCATCCTGCCGTTCCTGCACAGCCGGGTCATGCGCGCCCTGACCTTCCCGGTCGTGGCCTGGCTCCTCTTCGCGGGCGTGATGTGGGCCGCGCACTTCTCGCCGCTCTTCGACGCGGCGCTCGAGGATCCGCTGGTCCACGATGTCGAGCACGCGCTGTTCCTCGGCAGCGGGCTGCTGTTCTGGTGGCCGGCCGTGGGCGCGGATCCCGGGCCGTGGCGGATGACCCACCCGGTCCGCGTGCTGTACGTCTTCCTCCAGATGCCCCAGAACACCTTCCTGGCCGTGGCGCTCCTGGGCGCCCGGGCCCCGCTGTACGCCCACTACGCCAGCCTCGAGCGGAGCTGGGGTCCCACGCCCCTCGAGGATCAGCAGACCGCGGCGGGGATCATGTGGCTCGCCGGCGATCTGCTCTTCCTGGCGGCGATCCTCCTGCTCGTCCTCGGCTGGATGCGACACGACGAGCGTCGAACCGCGCACGAGGACCTTCGGGCCGATGCGGCGCGGTCCGCGCGGCGGGAGCGCGAGACGCGGCTGGCGGAGCGGCTCGCCGAGGAGCGGGCCGCGGCCGTCGAGGCGCGTCGGGGCTAGGGCACGACCGGGACCGGCGCATCGAGGAGCGCCCGGTACTGGGCCGGGTCGACGTTCCCGCCGCTCACGACCGCGACGACCGATCCCCCCAGCCCGATCAGCCCGGCCTCGGCGGCTCGGAACCGAAGGGCCGCCGGCGCGAGCGCGCCGGATGGCTCGGCGACCAGTCGGCTCTCTTCGGCCACCAGGCGGACCGCGGCCGCGATCTCCACCTCGTTCACGGTCACGATGTCGTCGAGCAGGGCGGCGAGGTGGGCGAAGGTGCGCCGCCCGAGCTGGACCGTCCGCGTCCCGTCGGCGATCGTCCGGCCGACCTGCTCGGGGGCCCAGGCAACGATCCGTCCGGCCGCCAGCGAGTCGCGCGCGTCCGCCGCCAGCTCCGGTTCGACGCCCACGATCCGCGTCCGCGGCCGCAGCGCTCGAACCGCGGCCGCCACGCCCGAGGCGAGCCCGCCGCCACCGATCGGCACCAGCACGGCTGCGAGGTCCGGCACGTCCTCGACGATCTCGAGCCCCACGGTTCCCTGGCCGGCGATGATGCGGTCATCGTCGAAGGGCGGGATGATCGCCAGTCCCCGCTCGGCCGCCAGCGCCTCCGCCACGGCCTGGCGCTCGGCGCTGCCGGGACCGACCCACACGATCTCGGCCCCGTCGGCAGCCACCCGGGCGGCCTTGACCGCCGGAGCACCGCGGGGCATGACCACGACCGCTGGCGCGCCCAGCAGCCGGGCGGCCCGGGCCACGCCCTGCGCGTGGTTGCCGGAGGAGTAGGTGATCACGCCGAATCGGCGCTCCCGGACGGAGAGGCTGGCGATCGCGACATGAGCGCCGCGGATCTTGAAGGCGCCGATCGGCTGCAGGGACTCGGCCTTGAGCAGGTGGCGTTGCTCCGGACGACCGAACGGAACGAGCGGGGTGCGCGTGGCGACGCCCCGCAGAATCTCCGCGGCGGCCCGGATCGCGTCGATCCCGACCAGCCGGGCGAAGGCCGGCGTCGTCGCCGCCCGCCGGATCGCCGTCACGATCGCCGACGCTGCCTGGCGGCCTGGCAGCGGATGCACAGCGCGGCCCAGGGAAGCGCTTCCAGTCGTTCGGGAGCGATCGCCTCGCCGCATTCCTCGCAGGTTCCCCACGTGCCGGCGTCCAGACGGCCGAGCGCGGCCTCCACGAGCGCCAGCTGCTGGCGTGCGCGGTCGCGGAGGGCCAGATCCCGCTGCTGCTCGAAGACCTGGCTGGCAGCCGCGGCCTGCGAGCCGTAGGTCATCGGTTCCGGCGTCGCGATCGCCTGGCCGGTCTCCGCGCGGAGACGCCGTCGCTCGCCCTCGAGGGTCGATCGAACCGTGCCAGCGGCAGGGAGGGGCATGGCCGGATGCTACGACGGCCGGATCGTGGGCGCGCCGGTATCCTGCGTGAGCCCGAACACGTTCCGCCAAGGAGCTGAAACATGGCCATGGAGATTGATCCGGTCTGCGGGATGGAGGTCGACACGGCCACCTCCGAGCTCAGCCACGAGCACGAGGGCCGCACCTTCTGGTTCTGCGGTCGGGGCTGCCTGCTCGAGTTCCGCGACGATCCGGACAAGTACCTCGACCCCAGCTACCAGCCGTCGATGTAGTCCCGCTCGAGGCACCGGCTCCGCCGGGTGCTCGAAGGCGCTGTGAAGTCGCAGCTACGTCGCAGATAAGCGCCCGCTGGGACACTGATGCTCGGTGGATCGACGACCGGGCACTCCTCGTCGGGGTCGCGCCACCCGGCTGTCCGGCCATCCGGCCGGAGGAGGCGCCGGTGTCGCTCTCTCTCGCCCGCATGCGCCAGATCCTGCGCGTCCTGGTTCCGCTCGGCGCTCTGTTCGCGGTCGGCGTCGTCGAGTCGGCTGGCCGCCGGTGGCCGATGCCTTGACCACGGCGACCCCGGGCGGTCCGATCGCATCGAGGTGATCGGGCTGCGCCGGCACTAGACTCCTGGCGTGCCAGCGACCGCCGCTTCGTGCCGCGCGCGGTACGCCTGCCGAAGCCCGGCGAGGCGCCGCCGCGCCGGTTTCCGAACCGGGGCCCGGCTGGCCGTCCTGGCGTGGCTGGTCGTAGCCTGCGCCGGGGGACCGGGGGCGACGCCCCGCATCACGCCGGGAACCGCGGGCGCACCGCGCGCGGTCAACCTGATTGCCAGGGAGTGGACGTACCTTCCGCCCGTCGTCGACCTCGTCCCGGGTGAGACCGTGCTGCTGCACGTCATCAACGGGGGCACGGAGCCGCACGAGGCGGTGATCGGTGGCGGCGCGGTCCAGACCGCCTGGGAGTCGGCCGAGGCCGCCGTCGCCGGGGCGCCGCCTGGGCCCACGCCGGCGGTCAGCGTGCCGCCTGGAATGGCCGGCCTGCGGGTCGTGGTCGCCTCCGGCCAGCGGGTGGACCTGACCTGGGTCGTGCCGGCTGACGGACCGGCCCAATCGGGCTTCGAGGTGGGTTGCCACATCCCGGGCCATTACGGGCAGGGCATGCGGGTGCCGGTGCGCTGGGTCGGCCCGGACGGCGTGCCCCTGGCAACCCGGACGCGGTAGCCGCTCCCGCCCGGGCTGGACCGCGGCCGGTGGTACGCTCTCGGTCCGCGCCGGTTCGGGTCCGGTGAGCGTCGAGGAGGAGCTGGATGACCTACGTGATCGCCGAGCCGTGCATCGACGTGCTCGACGTGTCGTGCGTGTCCGTCTGCCCGGTGGACTGCATCCACTACGAGGAAGGCGTCGACCGCAAGCTGTTCATCGACCCGAACGAGTGCATCGATTGCGGCGCCTGCGAGCCCGAGTGCCCGGTCAACGCGATCTTCCCGGAGGAGTCGCTGCCGGCCGAGTGGGCCCAGTACACCCAGATCGACGCCACCTGGTTCACGGACAAGGACGCGGCGCGCACCGCGGTCGACGAGCTGAAACCGTCAGCTTGACGGCTCGCAGGAGCGTCGCCTCACGCCTCCGGGAGCGGGTGGCACAAACCCATTGAGGGTGCCAGCTCACGTCGGCCCGACAGGAGCGCATTGAGGATCGTTTCGCTCCTTCCCTCGGCGACCGAGATCGTCTGCGCGCTCGGGCTGGAGGACGAGCTTGTCGGGGTCACCCACGAGTGCGACTGGCCCCCCGAGGTCGCCGGCAAGCCGGTCATGACCGCCAGCGTCGAAGATCACGGTGGGCACACCAGCCGCCAGATCCACGACCTGGTCACGGACTCCGTGCACGGCGGCTCGTCCCTCTACATGCTCGACGAGGCGGCCCTGGAGGCGGCCGAGCCGGACCTCATCCTGACCCAGGAGCTGTGTGCCGTCTGCGCCGTCAGCTACCGTCAGGTCAACGAGGTGGCGCGGGCGATCGACGCGGACATCCGGGTCGTCTCGCTCGAGCCCACGTCCCTCGAGGGGATCCTCCACACGATCACCACCGTCGGCGCGATGACCGAAGCGGAGGAAGAGGCGATCGAGCTGGTGGAGCGCCTTCGCACCCGGCTCGCATCCGTCGAGCAGGCCGTCATGGAACGGCGTGACCGAGGCGTGCCGAGCGTGCGGGTCGTGGGCCTCGAATGGCTCGACCCGCCGTTCGCGGTGGGCCACTGGGTCCCGGAGCAGATCAGCCGGGCGGGCGGCTGGGACCTCCTGGGCGAGGCCGGCGCGCGTTCCCGCCAGACGACCTGGCAGGCGGTCGCGGCCGTCGATCCGGAGACGCTCGTCCTGATGCCGTGCGGCTTCCACCTGGCCGAAACGGTGGCCGAATGGGAGCGGACGCCGCGCCCCGCGCAGTGGCACGGGCTCGAGGCGGTGCGGCGGAGGCAGGTCGTGGCGGTCGATGGCTCGAGCTATTTCAGCCGGCCTGGGCCGCGGGTGATCGACGGCATCGAGCTGCTGGCCGCGATCCTTCATCCCGACGCGTTCCCGGCAGCGGCGCCCGAGAGCTGGATGCCGGTCGCCTGACGTGTCGGCGGGCCCCCGCCGGCGCCGGACGGGCGACACGGATCTGCCACATGCCGTTCCGGGAGACGTTCGACTGCCTGTGGTGCGGGCGCCCGGGGACGGCGCGGGATGCGGGTGACCTCGGAGGCTGGGCCCAGCTGTGTCCGGAGTGCCTCGGTCGGGCAGGCGACAACGCCTTCCTGCGGACGCGCCTGCGGGCCGCGATGGCCGAACGGGCGTCGAGGGCGTCCGATGCGTCCCCGACGGCGGCTGGCGGCAGCGTCGCGCGATCGACCGCGCCGACGCACGACGCCGACGCCGCGACGCGCGCGTATTACGCCGCTCGGGCGCCCGAGTACGACGACTGGTACCTGCGGCGTGGTCGCTACAGCCACGGGCCGGTTCATGACGCGGCGTGGCACGCGGAGCTCGACACGGCCGGCCGGTGGCTGGACGAGCTTCCGATGCGGGGCCAGATCGTCGAGCTCGCGGCCGGCACCGGCTGGTGGTCCCCGCTGCTGGCCGAGAAGGGCGAGCTGTCGCTCTACGACGTCAACGAGGCGCCCCTCGAGCTGGCGAGGGAGCGGCTGGTGGCGCACGGGCTGCGCGCCCATCTTCACCTCCGCGACGCGTGGGAGGAGCCGGACCGGCGGGTCGACGGGCTCTTTGCAGGCTTCTGGCTGAGTCACGTCCCGCGCGGCCGCCTGGACGACTTCCTGCGGCTCGCCCGGCGCTGGCTGAAGCCCGGCGGCACGTTCGGGGCCATCGATTCGCTTCCCGATCCGCAGTCCGGAGCGATCGATCGTGTCGCCCCGGCTGCCGATCGATCGGTGCGGCGGCTGGCCGACGGGCGGGAGTTCACGATCGTCAAGGTGTTCTACCGCCCCCGGGAGCTCCACGCGGCGCTCCTGCGGGCGGGTTTCGCCGAGGTCGCCGTCACGACCACCGGCCGCTTCTTCATGCTGGT
>JACDAV010000395.1 GCA_013695255.1 Chloroflexota bacterium | reverse complement strand
ATCCCGGGGTCGGCGAGCTCGGTCGCCGTGAGGTGCTCGGCTCCGGGCAACTCGTCGAGCCGGAACCGGCGGTGGTCGGTATGGCACTCGACCAACGGGTCGCTGAACGACCCGACATGCCCGGACGTGATCCATACCTGCGGGTGCATCAGGATCCCGGCATCGAGCCCGACGATGTCGTCGCGCTCCTGGACCATCGATCGCCACCAGGCGCGCTTGACGTTGTTCTTGAGCTCGACACCGAGGGGGCCGTAGTCCCACACGGCGTTGATGCCGCCATAGATCTCGCTCGACGGATAGATGAAGCCCCGTCGCTTGGCGAGCGACACGATCGTGTCGAGGCTCGCGACGGCGGGCGCGACGGAATCGGGGTCGAGAACGGGGATGTCGGTCACGGGGGCTCCGAGGGTTGCGGCCGGCGGTGGCAGGGACGGCTGCGAGTGGCTGGGCGGCCGATCCTAGCAGACCGAGAGCAGCCGCCCGATCCGCCGGCGGCGATCCGACCTCCTCAGCCGGGCAGCGCCTCCCGAAGCAGCCGGATCACGTTGCCGCCCATGATCGCGCCGATGGCGGGCGAGTCCAGGCCCACGCTGAGCAGCGCATCGGTCAGCTGGACGAGCCCCGTGGCATCGAATGGCACGGGGACCGCGCCGTCGAAGTCGGACCCCAAGCCGACGTGGTCGATGCCGGCCACGTCGACGGCGTGGACGACCGAGCGGGCGATCGCGGCCGGATCGCGGCCGCAGGTGACGGTCGGCCAGAACCCGACACCGACGATGCCGTTCGTTGCGGCGATCCCGCGCACCTGGTCATCCGACAGATTGCGAACCGTGTCGCAAGTGCCCCGCAGCCCCGTGTGCGACGCGACGACCGGCCGGGTCGCCATCGCGAGCACGTCGTCGATCGTGGCGGCCGAGGCGTGGGCGACGTCGACCACGATCCGGCGCGCCTCGAGCCGGGCAACGAGCTCGCGCCCGCGCTTCGTGAGCCCGCCCTTCCCGACCCCGCTGGCCGAGCCCGCGAACGGGTTGTCGAACATGTGGACCGGGCCCACCATCCGGAAGCCGGCATCGGCCAGGACGTCGACGTTCCGCGGGTCGCCGTCGAGCGCGCTGCCGCCCTCGATCGTCAGCAGGCAGGCCGTCATCGCGGGATCGGAACGCCGCCGCTCGAGGTAGCCAGCGAGCACCGCCGCCGAATCCACGACGGTCAGGCGGCCAGCGGACCGATCGGCCATGCCGCGGGCCCGGGCCGCAAGGTGGAGCGCCCGGGCGAGCCCGCTGTGCCACGTCGCGCGCGGCCAGCCCTGTGCCAGTGCCAGCAGGATCACGGCATCCGTCCGGCCGTCGTTGCGCTCGACGTTCAGGCCGAGCGGGACGCGGACACACGCCGACAGCGCCTGCAGCGCCACGTTTCCCTCGATCAGGCGCGGGACGTCGAGATGGCCCGTGGTGGAGCGCCGGAGCAGGTCCCGGCCCCACAGCAGCGAATCCGCGTGGAGATCCGCGACGACCAGCTCCCGGTGGAGCCTGGCCGCCGCCGGCGACGCGCTGTAGGGCGACCGGACCAGCGTGCGGTTGAGGCGGCGCTCGACCGCGCGCGACAGGACCGTCCGGCCACCGATCCGGGCGATGACGGCCAGGAGCGCGGCAGCGATCAGGACCCGGGCCGCCACGGTGGTCCGGCGCGGGCGACTCACCCAGCCGGAGCCGAGCCAGCCGGAGCGGGGCTCACGAACCGCTGGACGCCGACGCCGCCAGCGCCGGCGCGGGCAGCCGGACCTCGTCGAGGAACGCGAGCGAGCGAGCAACGCGCTCGAGCGCGTTGCTGATGAAGTCGCGCATCGCGGTCTCCACCTCGCGCTCCACCGCGCTCGCGAGTCGCAATCCGGCAAGTGCCTCGACGTCCAGCCGCTGGTAGGCCTTGAGCAGCTTGAGGGCCTCGAGGCTGAGGCCCGCGCGCATCGCTGACGGTGCCGGACAACGCTCGCAGACGACGCCGCCGAGCGGCGGCACCCACCGGAACGACTCGTCGGCCTCCAGCATCCGGTCGCACTCGACGCAGCGATCGACTTCCGGCCGCATGCCGAGCTCGTCGGCGAGGTGCATCTCGTACCAGCGAGCCACTCGACCGGCGGCCATGCCGGCGTCGAGCAGCTCGTAGGCCCGTCGGAGCAGCGCGTACAGGGGCTCGGCGGCGTGGCGCTCCTCGAGCGATCGATCGGCCAGCTCGGCGAGATACCAGGCCGTCGCCGCCGACTCGAGCGAGTCGCGCAGCCGCAGCCACGCGTGTCCCACGCTGACCTGCGTCACCACGTCGAACGTCCGGCCACGGGCGAGCGCGACGGTCAGCTCCGCGAACGGCTCGAGACTGCCGCCCAGCCGCGACGTGGGCCGGCGGATGCCCTTGGCGATCGCCTTGATCTTGCCGCTCCCCGGGGTGATGAGGGTGAGGACACGATCCGCCTCGCCGAGGTCGAACCGGGAGAGGACGATGGCATCGGTCGTGTAACGACGGGGCGGGGCCACGGCTCGACGGTACCACCCGCCGTCGGCTCCCGCGCCTGCCGTCGGCTCCCGCCGCCTGCCCGTCGTCTGCTGGGTGATCCAACAGGTCGCGGGCAACGAAACCACAGACAGGCGCCGGCCGGTCGCGTCCCCCGTGCCGGCGCCGATCTCACCGGGCGGCAGCGCAACAGGCTACTTGCGCAGCGCACGTTTGCCGGTGTCACGCTACACTCAACGCATGGTCCACGCTTCCCCGACGCTCGAGCTGAACGAGCTGGTCGCCGATACCGAAGCGGAGATCCTCCGGCTGGTCGGCGACCGCGACGCGTCCACGCAGGGCGTCTACGAGATGGTTCGCTACCACCTCGGGCTCGACGGTTCCGGCGCCGCGAGCGGCAAGCGGATGCGCCCGCTGCTCGGCCTGCTGGCGTACGCGTCGATCGCCGGCGACCATCGCGCCGCGCTGCCCGGGGCCGCGGCCGTCGAGCTGGGGCACAACTTCAGCCTCGTCCACGACGATATCGAGGACGGCGATCGCGAGCGTCGTCACCGCCCCACCGTGTGGGCGCTCCACGGGATCCCCCAGGCGATCAACACCGGGGACATGCTGTTCAGCCTGAGCCGCATGGCGCTGCACCGCTTGACCGACCTCGGCTTCAGCGACGGGAAGGTCCTCCGGCTGATGCGGCTCTACGACGAGACCTGTGTGGCGCTGTGCGAGGGTCAGTACATCGACATCGCCACCAGCGGCTCGGACGGCGACATCTCCGTCGAGCTCTACTTCGACATGATCGGGCGCAAGACGGCGGCCCTCATCGCCGCGTCGATCGAGGCGGGGGCCATCCTCGCCACGGACGACGAGAGCGTGATCCGCCGCTACCGGGCCTTCGGCTGGGCGCTCGGGCTGGCGTTCCAGCTCAACGACGACCTGCTCGGCATCTGGGGCCAGGAGCAGGCGACCGGCAAGGAGCCGACGGACCTGCGGCGCCGGAAGAAGACCCTGCCGATGATCTACGCGCTCGAGCACGCCGGACCGCAGGACCGGAGCCGGCTGCGCGAGCTCTACCGGGGCGACGACCCGACCGAGGCCGAGGTGACCGAGATCGCGACCATCCTCGAACGGGTCGGGGCCCGCGACTACACGCGCGACCAGGCCCGCCGGTACCGCGACGAGGCGCTCGCCGAGCTCGACGCCGCTGGCGTCCTCGACGGCGCCGCGCGCGAGCGCCTCGAGGGGATCATGCTGAGCGTCATCAGCGCCTGAGCCGTGCGTCCGCGTATGCTCGAGCCGACAGCAGGTCGCTGAACGAGGGCCGCAGATGGCGACAGACCCGGCTGACCTTGGCAGCCACCTCGGCACGTACCGTCCGAGTGGCGGCTTCACCGGTTTCCAGAACCGGCCCCCGGTTCGCACCGCGCTGCTGACCGTGGCCGGCCTCTTCGTCGGACTGATCCCGGGCCTGTTCGTTGCGCTCATTGCGGACCTGTGGCCGGCGCTCATCGTCGGACCGCTTCTTGGCGCTGTGGCGGCCTTTCTCTGGGCGCGAAGGCTGAACTTCGAGGCAGCGGTGACGGAGGCCAGGCTCCACGAGCGCGGCGTCGTGTTCGTCGACGCACGGGGAACTCATGCGCTGACCTGGGACAGGATCGCGAGCATCGAAGGCAAGCACGTGCAGAACATCGCCCGCACGCCGGTCGGTGACGTCAAGGGAGTGACGACCCACACTTACACCCTCCGAACGCTCGACGGGACCGGGTTCTGGCTGGACGACCGCGTCGACAACGTCGCCGGTCTGGCCGAAGCCGTCGCACGCGCCTCGGGCGTGACCGTCACACCGATGGTCTGACGTTGGAGGGACGGAACTAGCGGTCGTCGTCCCCGACGGCGACCTTGGCGCCGGACTCTTCGCGGCGTCGGACCACGAGCACCTTGCCGACCCGCCGGCCGTCGGTCGTCTCGACCGTCAGGTGCAGCCCGTCGACGTCGACCTGGTCGCCCGGGCTCGGCACGCCGCCGATCCGATGGTAGATCAGGCCGCCGACGGTGTCGTACTCGTCCTCGTCCTCGAGCGCGAGCTCCGTGTCGAAGATCTCGGCCAGGTCGTCGACCGCGGCCCGGCCGTCGACCCGCGCCTCGTCGTCGGACAGCCGGACGACCATCGCCTCCTCGTGGACGTCGTACTCGTCCTGGATCTCGCCGACGATCTCCTCGAGCAGGTCCTCGATGGTGACCAGGCCGGCCGTCCCACCGTACTCGTCGAGCACGATCGCGATGTGCACCTTGCGACGCTGGAACTCGTGCAGCAGGTCGTCGATCGACATCGATTCGGGCACGAAGACCGGCGTCCGGAGCAGCGCGCGCACCGACGGCCGGGCGTCCGTGCGGTCCTTCAGGAACGGCAGCAGGTCCTTGGCGTACAGGATGCCAACGACCTCATCGACCGACGCCTCGTAGACCGGCACCCGGCTGTGGCCCTGCTCGATGATCCGGTCGATCGCGTCCGGCAGCGTGGCCGTCGCGGGCAGCGCCACGATGGCCGTGCGCGGGACCATCACCTCGTGGACGCGACGCTCGCCGAGCTCGATGACCGCATGGATCATCTGCTCCTCCTCCGCCTCGAGGATCCCCTGCTCGCCGCCCCGCTCGATCAGCAGCTTGAGCTCCTCCGTGCTGATCTGGTTGTGGTCGACGTCCCGCACCCCGAGCAGCCGGTTGACCGCGTTCGTGACCCGCTCGAGCGCCCAGACGATCGGCCGGAGCACCCGGCCCATCAGATCGACGAGGCCCGCCAGCGACAGTGCGAACCGTTCCGGGTGGGCGAGGGCGAGGGTCTTGGGCACGAGCTCGCCGAAGATGATCGTGACGAAGCTGAGAAGCGCGGTCACCACGATCAACGCCAGCGCGCCCGCGTAGGTCGCGATGGGCTGGATGCCGCCCAGGAAGCGTGCCACCCCGTCCGTGATGTTCGTGCCGGCATAGGCGGCGGCGAGGAAGCCGATGAACGTGATCCCCAGCTGGATGACGGCCAGGAAGCGGCCCGGCTGGAGCGTCAGCTGGCGCACGCGCTCCGCCCCGCGCCGTCCCTCGTCGACGAGCTGCTCGACCCGGGTGCGGCGGATCGTGACGAGCGCGATCTCGGCCGCCACGAACACGGCGTTGAGCAGGATCAGGATGGCGATGATCAGGAGCTCGAGCGGGTTCATCCGTCGGGTCCGCCGTCATCGGCGATCGCCGGTCCCGGGTCGTCGGGCGCATCCTGCTGCCGGATCCGGGCCGGCACGCCCACCACGAGCGCCCCGGCCGGGACGTCGTGCGTGACCACGGCCCCGGCCCCGGTCCGGGCGCCGTCGCCGAGCGTCACCGGCGCCCGGAGCATCGTGTCGACGCCGAGGAAGACGCGCTCGCCGATCGTGGTCCGGTGCTTGCGCGTCCCGTCGTAGTTGGCGGTGATCGTGCCGGCGCCGACGTTCGTGCCGGCGCCCAGCTCGGCGTCGCCGAGGTAGCTCACGTGGTGCTGCTTGACCCCGGCCCCCAGGCGGCTGTTCTTGATCTCGGCATAGTTGCCGACCTCCGCGCCCCGGCCGACATGCGATCCCGGTCGAAGATGCGAGAACGGCCCGATGCGCGCCCCGTCCTCGACCTCGGACGACTCCACGACGCTCGCCCAGACGAGGCAGCCGCGGCCGATCGTCGCATCGACGATCTGGCTGCCGGCGCCGATCGTCGTCCCCTCCCCGACCCGGGTCGATCCGCGCAGGATGACGTTCGGCTCGATCGTCACGTCCGTCGCCAGCTCGACCGTCGCGTCCACGTAAACCGTCGACGGGTCCCGCATCGTCACGCCGGCGCGCATGTGCCCGGCGTTCACCTCGGTCCGCAGGTCCCACTCGGCCTGGGCCAGCTCCGCCCGGTCGTTGATTCCGAGGAGCCGGCCGTCATCGTCGATGTCGAGCGCTGCGACGAGCCGGCCGTCGGCGCGGGCCAGCGTCACGAGCTCCGTGAGGTACAGCTCGCCGGTCGAGGCGGAGGGAGTCAGCGAGCCGATCCTCGATCGCAGCCACTCCACCTCGACGGCGTACAGCCCGGCGTTGATCTCGGCGATCTCGAGCTCGTCCTCCGTGGCGTCCTTCACCTCGACGATCCGCTCGACGGAGCCCGCCTCGCCACGGACCACCCGCCCGAGGTTCCGCGGATCGAAGGCGACCACGGCCGTCAACGCCAGCGCCGCATGGTCCAGCCGGCGCTGCTCGAGGAGATCGGTCAGGAGCCTCGACTGGACGAGCGGCACGTCCGCCGACAGGATGAGGATCTCCTCGACGTCATCCGGCAGGCTGTCGAGCGCCGCCCGGAGGGCATCGCCCGTCCCCCGCGGCTCGTCCTGGAGCGCAAAGTCGGCGTCGTTCGCGAAATGCTCGCGGACTGCCTCGGTGGCCGGCGAGTAGACGACCAGCGGCCGGCCGCCCGTCGCCTCGCGTGCGGCGTCCAGCACCCAGGCCAGCATCGGCCGCCCGAGCAGAGGGTGGAGCACCTTCGGCATGCGCGAGCGCATCCGGGTGCCGAGTCCGGCCGCGAGCACGATCGCGACCGGGCGCCGGAGCGACCCGGGACTTGGGGGCCTCACAGTGGAGGTGGCCGGAGCGGGGGGCACAGATCCGGCGCGCTGAGCGGGGCGCCGCGGCTGTCCGGCGAAGGGGCGTCGGATGTCATCGGTGGTGTCGCGGCATCGTAGGGGCGGCCCCTTGGGGTGTCAAACCGCCCCAAGGGCGATGACAGCCGGCATTCGGGCGGTCACCCACCGCCGCTCTCTGCCGTGCGCCGGTGCGCGACGGCCTCGATCTCGATCCGGGCGTCCTTCGGCAAGGCCGCGACGGCGAAGGTCGAGCGGGCCGGCGGCGGGTCCGTCACGTGGCGGGCGTAGACGGCGTTGACAGCCGCGAAGTCGTCGATGTCGACGAGGAAGACCGTCGTCTTGACCACGTCGGCCAGCGTCAGCCCGGCCGCGTCGAGGACCGCCGACAGGTTCCGGAGGGCCCGGTCCGCCTGCGCCTCGACGCCGTCGACCAGCTCGCCGGACGTGGGGTCCAGTCCGAGCTGGCCGGAGCAGAAGACGAAGCCGTCCGAGGCGATGGCCTGGCTGTACGGCCCGATCGCGGCGGGCGCGCCCGAGGTCGAGACGGCGTGGCGGGTCATGGGACGCTCTCCTGGCTGGACGGCATGGTCGTGGTGGCGATGACCGAGGGCGGACCGTCGCCCGGGGCGGTCAGCTCGCCGGCCGCGACCGCGTCACGGACGACCACGGCGGCGGCCTCTGCCTCGGCGAGCGAAGGATAGAGCGACCAGAGCGCGGGACCCGAGCCCGACTGGCCGACCGGTCGGGCGAGCCGCCGCATGAGCGCCCGCCGGAAAGGCACGAGCCCAGGGAGCACGACCGCGGTCGCGGCGGCCAGGTCGTTGGCGGCGGCGAGCACGCCGGCCCGGGCCACGAGGTCCGTGCTCCGGAGCCCCCCGCGGAGCTCCTGCGCGAGGTGCTCCGACGACAGGCGGGTCGATCCCGCGGCCGGCGGTACGGCCGCGCCGCCGCCGGTGAGTGCGGCGAAGACCTCGGCCGTCGGGACCCCGATCGCCGGCGTGACGAGCAGCACCCCGACCGGCGTGCCGCGCACGCCGGTCAGCGCCGTCACACGTTCGCCGCGGCCCTCGATCAGCGCCGGCCCGCCGACGGCGAACAGCGGCACGTCCGAGCCGAGCTCCGCCGCGACCGCAAGCCGCGCCGCCTGGGCAAGGTCGACGCCCCAGACCTCGAGGGCACCGTCGAGC
>JACDAV010000215.1 GCA_013695255.1 Chloroflexota bacterium | reverse complement strand
GCGGGCGCCGTCGTCCGGTCGTCCATGGCTCATCCGGTTCTGCGCGTCACTTACGAACGGGATGCGTGGTAGGTATGCGCCCCGCGTCCCCGGGACGCCGTTTACGCACCCGGCGCGTACCTGACGGTCGGAACCCCAGATAATCCGCGGGGCATGCTGACGCTTGTGTGCTACCACGCACCTGGCGCGTATATGACCCACCGCGACGCGACTCGGGGTCAGCTCGCCGGTCGGCGCTCCTCGGGCTCAGCTCGCCGGGCGGCGCGGCTCGGGCTCAGCTCGCCGGGCGGCGCGGCTCCGGCGCATGATCATGGCATGACCATTCGCGGTGGCCCGTCCCTGTCGCCCGGCTGGCATCTCTGGTGCTTCTGGTACCGCTGGCCTGCGGGACCGGAGGTCCGCTCGGTGACGCCTCACCACTTCCGGCCGAGGTCGACGGCCTTCCGGTCGTCACGGTCTCCGCCGCGCTGGCCGCGCGCGAGGCCGGACGGCTCGGTCCGCATGCCGTCGCCGGCTGGTTCTCGATGGCCCCGCGGCATCCCTGTCCGGCGCCCTTCGGGCCCCACGGTGGATTCCGCGAGCCGAACCCGCTCGAGCTGTACTGCACCCTCGGCGACTGGGCCCTTGCGGAGCTGCGGGAGCCCGTCGTCGAGGTCACCCAGCAGAAGGCCCCTGGGTTGAGCTCCATCGAGGTTCGCGGACGCTCGATGGTCGGCCCGTGGCTGCAGCCAGTGTTCGATGCGGCCCCACCCCAGCCGCCCGACGGCTGGCCGAACACGTGGACGCCCTTCCCCATCGTGCTGATCGGCCACTTCGGCGACGTGCGGGCCCAGAACTGTCAGCCGGACCTCGTGGTCGCGTGCCTGGAGCGCTTCGTCGCCACGGGCATCGGCTGGCCGGCAGGCGGGCCGTAGCGCCGCCTCGTCAGTCGGCCAGGTACGCCAGCCGGCCTGCCGCGATCGTCACCAGCACTCGGCCGGGCAGGTCGCGGTCGATCAGCGGCGAGTTCTTGCCCCTCGACAGCAGTGCATCCGTGCTCACAGTCCAGCGGTCGCCGCGATCGAACACGACGAGATCGGCGGCCTCGCCCTCGACCAGGCCCACCCCGCCACCGAACGGCTCCCCCAGCACCCGAGCCGGTCCAACCGTCAGCGCCTCAACGGCGCGCAGCAGCGGCAGCCGCCCGGCATCCACCGCGCCGAGCACGAGCCCCAGCGCCGTCTCGATCCCGCTGATGCCGTTGGCCGCCGCACCGAACTCGACCTGCTTGTCGACGACCGTGTGCGGCGCGTGGTCCGTCGCGATCGCGTCCGCGGTCCCGTCGAGCAGTGCCTCCAGGCACGCGGCCGCGTGCTCCGGCGCTCGGAGCGGAGGGTTGACGCGCAACGACGGATCGAACGGCTGGGCGGTCACCGCACCTGCCGTCCACGGGTCGCCGGTCGCATCCCAGGCCCACCCGCGTGAACCGGCGATCCACGCGTCCGTCAGCGCCAGGTGGTGCGGCGTCACGTCGCACGTGACGGGTAGCCCGCTGACCTTCGCCCGCCGGACGAGCTCGAGCGCCCCACGCGTGGAGAGATGCGTCAGGTGGAGCCGCGCCCCGGGCACGTCACGCACCACCTCGGCCACGATCGCCAGGTCCCGCGCGACCGCGGCCTCCTCCGCGGCCGCCGGCCAGCCCCGCAACCCGAGCACCGTGGCGACGAGCCCGTCGTTGGCCTCCGCGCCCTCGGTCATGGAGGGCTCCTCGGCGTGCTCGGCGATGGGCAGCCCGAGGGATCCGGCATAGGCCAGGGCGGAGCGGAATGCCGCTGCGGGCGCGACCATCGCGCCGTCGTCGGAGAAGCCGACCACGCCGGCGTCCGCCAGCTCCCCGAGCACTGCCAGCTGCTCCCCCGCCCGGCCGGCGGTCGCGCAGCCCCAGGTCAGGACGCGGACCGGCGATCCGGACGCTGCTGCCGCAGCGCGAACCAGCCCCAGCACACCCGGCTCGTCGAGCGGCGGCGTCGTGTTGGGCATCAGGCACACGGTCGTGAACCCGCCGTGCCCCGCGGCGGCGCACCCGGAAGCGATCGTCTCCGCGTCCTCGTTGCCCGGCTCGCGGAAGTGGGCGTGGAGGTCGACGAAGCCCGGGGCGACCACGACCCCACCCGGCGAAGCGTCGGCGGCGTCGTCCCCCTCCAGCCACGTCACCGCCTCGACCCGTCCGTCCCGGACGAGGACGTCGGCCGGGCCCTCCCGCCCGGCGACCGGGTCCACCAGCCAGGCGCCAGAGATCTCGAGCTCGGCGACGACCTCGCCGACGACGGGCGTCGAGGCCCCCAGGGTCGGCGCGACGACCTCCATCACGCCGCTCCGGCCAGCAGGTGGAGGAGCGCCATCCTGATCGCCACCCCGTTGGCCACCTGCTCGACGATGACCGACTGCCCGCCGGCGGCCACGTCGGGCGCGACCTCGATGCCCTCGTTCATCGGTCCCGGATGCATCACCAGTGCGTCCGGGCGTGCGAGCGCAAGCCGCTCACGGGTCAGCCCGTAGCGGGCCGCGTACTCGCGCAGGGACGGCAGCAGGCCGCCCGCCATCCGCTCCTTCTGGATCCGCAGTGCCATCACCACGTCCGCGTCCCGAACGGCAGCAGTGACGTCGGACGTGACCGTGAAC
>JACDAV010000184.1 GCA_013695255.1 Chloroflexota bacterium | reverse complement strand
GGCGTGGTTCGCGCTCCTCGCCGGCGCCCGGGCGGGCAACCGCCTCGGCGACGGGATCGCCGCTCGAGCCGGTGTGCCCGCCGGCCTCGCCGTCCGGACCGATCCGATGACCGCCGAGGAAGGCGCTCGCGTCCTGTTGGCGGCGGCGCCGGACACGGCCGACGCCACGCTCTACCCGATCGATGACTGAGCGGCCGCGACTGGTCCAGCACTACGCGAGGTTCCTGCCGGTCACGGCCGCGACACCCGCGCTCAGCCTGGGCGAGGGCTTCACCCCGCTGGTCCAGCTGCGGCGACTGGGCGCGTCGCTGGGGCTCGGCAACCTGTACGCCAAGGTCGAGGGCACAAACCCCACCGGCTCGTTCAAGGATCGCGGCATGGTCCTGGCGGTCTCGAGAGCGCTCGAAACCGGGGCGACGGCGGTCATCTGCGCGTCGACCGGCAACACGTCCGCGTCCGCCGCCGCGTACGCCGCCGCCGCGGGCATCGAGTGCGTGGTCGTCCTGCCACGCGGCCAGATCGCCACCGGCAAGCTGGTCCAGACTCTCATCGCCGGCGCCAGGGTCGTGGCGGTCGACGCCAACTTCGACCAGGCCCTGACCGTCGTCCGGGCGCTCGCCGAACAGGACGACCATCCGGTGGCGATCGTGAACTCGGTCAACCCGGACCGCCTCGAGGGGCAGAAGACGGCCGCCTTCGAGATCTGCGATGACCTGGGTCGCGCGCCGGACATCCTCGCCCTGCCGGTCGGCAACGCCGGCAATATCACGGCCTACTGGGCCGGGTTCGGCGAGTACGAGGCGGCCGGACGCGTCCGCGGCCGGCCGCGCATGTGGGGCTTCCAGGCCGCCGGGGCGGCGCCGATCGTGACCGGCCGCCCGGTGGAGCGCCCGGATACCATCGCGACCGCGATCCGGATCGGCAATCCCGCCTCGTGGTCGCGAGCGGTCGCGGCGCGCGACGAGTCCGGCGGGCGGATCCAGGCCGTGACCGACGAGGAGATCCTGTCCGCCTACCGGGACCTCGCCCGGATGGAGGGCGTGTTCTGCGAGCCGTCATCTGCCGCCGGCGTGGCGGGGATCAGGAACGCAGCCGTGGCCGGCGAGCTCGATCCCGACGCGGTCATCGTCTGCGTCCTGACCGGCCACGGGCTGAAGGACCCGGCGACCGCGGAGCGATCGGCCCCCGGGCTGCTGGAGGCCGAGGCGACCGTCGGGTCCGTGTCGGTGGCGCTCGGTTGGTAGCAGCCGGGTCGGGATCGGCCGGCGGCGGTCCTCCGACGTGGCGGTGATGCACTGGCTGGCGGAGCTCGATGGACGCCGGGTCACGGTCGACGTGCCGGCGACCTCGGCCAACCTCGGAGCGGGCTTCGACTGTCTCGGCCTGGCGCTCAACCTCGTCAACCGGATCGAGGTCGAGGTTCGCGGCTGGAGCCGCGGTGAGATCGAGCTCTCCGTGCAGGGCGAAGGGCACGACGAGCTCATGGCCGACCGCGACAACCGGTTCGTGCGCGGGCTCGAGGCCGTCATGCGGACCGCGCGCGGCGAGCTGCCGGAGGGCGTCGGGTGGCGGATCGAGATGCGCAACCAGGTGCCGCTCGCACGGGGGCTCGGCTCGAGCGCGGCGGCCACCGTCGGCGGGCTGGTGGCGGGAAACGCGCTCCTCGGCGAGCCGCTCACGAGCTCGGACCTGCTTCGGCTCGCGACGGACATCGAGGGCCATGCGGACAATGCCGCCGCGGCCCTGCTCGGCGGGTTCGTCGTCGTCGGCTCGACCGAGAGCGGGTCGGAGGCGATCCGCTTCGACGCGCCGCGCGACCTGCGGGCCGTCCTGTTCATCCCGACCCTTCGACTTGCCACGTCCGACATGCGGGCCGTGCTGCCGGACGAGGTCCCCCGGGCGGATGCGGTGGCGAACCTCGCCCGCGTCGCGATCGGCGTCGCCGGGCTGGCCACCGGGCGCTGGGAGCTGCTTCGCGCGCTCACCGTCGACCGGCTGCACGAGCCGTATCGCGCGGCCGTCTACCCGCAGCTGCCGGTGCTGGTCGAGGCGGCCCGCGGCGCAGGAGCGCTGGGGGCATGTCTGTCCGGAGCGGGGTCGACGGTGCTCGCCTTCGGCGACTCGCTGTCCGGGATCGCCAGCATCGAGGCGGCGCTTCGGGCCGCTGCCGCGGACACCGATCTCCCCGGCCGGATCGCGGTCGTCGCACCGCGGAACGCCGGAGCGAACGTGGTCCCGCGCCGCTGAGCCAGCCCCCGCCGAGGCGCTACCCCCGGCCTTCAGCCGAGTCGTCGCCGGACCGCCGGTCACCGCCCTGGGCCGGCGGCTTCCAGGCCCGGTCCGCGTAGCGCAGCTGGCGCTGGCGAAGCTCGTCCAGCCGCTCCGACTCGGCGCGCAGCACCTCGCGCTCGTACTCCCGCTCGGCCGCCTCGAGCTCTGCGTCCGAGGCTGGCGCCGCCGCGTCCGCCGACGCAGCCGCCTCGCCCTCGCGCTCGCCATCGCCGAGCAGCCGCCGCAGGAAGCTCATGCGCCGATCTGCGCGCCCCGCTCGCGGATGAAGGCGAGCACCTCGTCCCAGGCTGCCGCGGAGGCCTCGGTGAACTCGTCTGCCTTGCGGTCGAAGAAGGAGTGGGGGGCGCCGGGGTACGTGAACAGCCGGTGGTCGACGCCGGCGCGCTCCAGGGCGCGGTCGAACGCGGCGACGTCCGAGGCGGGGATGCCCTGATCGGCCCCGCCGAACAGCCCGAGGACCGGCGACCGGATGTCGTCCGCCACCTCGATAGGCGACGGCATGCCGGCCCGGCCCTTCGCCGCGAGGGAGCCGTAGAAGCCGATCACACCGGCCAGGTCGATGCCCAGTGTGGCGCTCAGGAACGCAGCCCGACCGCCGAAGCAGAAGCCGACCGTGAAGAGCGCCTGAAGGTTTGCGTCGGGGTCATCCCGCAGCGCACCCGCACCGGCGCGGATATCGGCCTGCAGGCCCTCCCAGGTCGCCTGCTCGACGTGGGGCATGTGCTGCCAGTCGGCGTCGCGCGGCTCGGTGCCCGCGGTTCGCCCGAACCAGTCGATCGCCAGCGCGTCGATGCCCTGCTCGGCGAACCGCGAAGCGAGCTCCTCGTAGAACGGATGGAGGCCGCGGACATCGGGCAGGATTACAACGGCGGCGCCGGTCGGGTCCGCCGGACGGGCCCGGAACGCCCGGAAGCGGTTTCCATCCGCACCCGCGACGGTGAGCGAGCGGCCGTCCAGCGAGCCGCCGGCGATCGGTGCGATCGGGGGGTGGCTGTCCGGGTCGTGGCACATGGGCGGCCATCGTACGGCACCCGGGCCGGCCGACCGACGCCGAACTGCAACGTTGCCGGCACCCCCTCCCCCGGAACGCTCCGGACCCGCTGCTAGAATCCGCCGACGATGGCCGATTCCCTCGTCGTGCAGAAGTTCGGCGGCTCCTCGCTGGCCGACGCCGACCGCATCCGTCGCGTGGCACGACGGATCGCCCGCGAGCGCGCGGCGGGGTCGCGGCTGGTCGTCGTCGTGTCCGCGATGGGCGACACGACGGACGAGCTGCTCGCTCTCGCCGGCGCGGTGACGGACGAGCCGGACGAGCGGGAGCTGGACATGCTCCTGGCGACCGGCGAGCATCAGAGCGCCACCCTGGTCTCGATGGCCCTCCACGCGCTGGGCATCTCGGCGATCAGCCTGACCGGCGCGCAGGCCGGGATCAGCACGGACGGTCGTCATGGCAGGGCCCGGATCGCAAACGTGGACCCGCGGCGCGTCCGCGACGAGCTCGATCAGGGCAGGGTCGTCATCGTGGCCGGCTTCCAGGGTGTCAGCGCGAGCGCCGCGGACCGGCACGAGACCACGACGCTGGGCCGCGGCGGCTCGGACACGACCGCGGTGGCGCTCGCCGCCCGGCTCGGCGCCGATCGCTGCCAGATCTTCACCGACGTGCGCGGGATCTACACCGCGGATCCCCGGCTCGTGCCCGGCGCCCGCCAGCTGCGGATCATCGGACCGGAGGAGATGCTGGAGCTCGCCAACCAGGGCGCCCAGGTGATGCAGACCCGCGCCGTCGAGCTCGGCTGGGTGAACGGCGTCGCGATCGAGGTCCTCAGCTCGTTCGAGGACGCGCCCGGAACGATGATCACGGAGGACCCCCTCGTGGAGCAGCGGAACAAGGTTCGTGGCCTCGCCCACGATCGCAACGTGGCCAAGATCACGCTGGTCGAGGTGCCCGACCGGCCGGGGGTGGCGGCGCACGTCTTCCAGCCGCTGGCGGAGGCCGGGATCAACGTCGACATGATCGTCCAGAACATCGGCCACGGCGGCGCGACGGACCTGTCGTTCACCATCCCGCGGGTCGAGCTGGCCAGAGCGAAGCGGGTCCTCGAGCCCCTCGTCCGCGAGCTGGGCTTCCGCGAGATGACCACCGACTCCGCCGTCGCCAAGGTCTCGATCGTGGGGGCCGGGATCCACAACACCCCGGGCTACGCGGCACGCATGTTCGCGACCCTGGCGGACGCCGGGGTCAACATCGAGATGATCTCGACCTCCGAGATCCGGATCACGACGATCATCGCCGAGGACGCGCTCGAGACCGCCGTTCGAGCGCTGCACGACGCCTTCGAGCTCGAGCGACCGGAGAGCGCCGAGAGCGGGGAAGCGCCGGCCGCCGCGGCTGGCCGAGGCGCGTGATCGAAGCGGCGTTCCTCTCGCGGCAGGAGCGGTTCGACTCGGTCGGATCGACGAACGACATCGTCCGCGGCTGGCTTGCCGATGGCGTGCCGGAGGTCTGCCTCGCCGTGGCGGACGAGCAGACGGCGGGTCGCGGCCGATCCGGCCGGACGTGGGTCGCCCCACCGGGTGCCGCCCTGCTCCTGTCGCTCGGCTTCCGACCCGGCTGGCTGCCGCCGGAGCGCGCGTGGCGGATCCCGGCCACGGTCAGCCTCGCCATGGCCGATGCCGCCGAGGAGGCGGCGGGACTGCCGGACGGCACGATCCGGCTCAAGTGGCCGAACGACTTGGTCGTGGAGGCGGCCGAATCCTCGGGCGAATGGCTCGCGGGGGCGTCGCCTTCGCCCTCGGAGGGTCCAGCGTCGGGTGTCGACACGGCCGTGCTCAAGCTGGCCGGGGTGCTCGGTGAGAGCGACGGGCTGGGCGGGCCGGACCCGCGGCTCGTCGTCGGGCTGGGGATCAACGCCGGCTGGCGCCACCAGGACTTCCCGGCCGAGCTTGCCGGCGGGATGACGTCGCTCCACGAGGCGTCCCGGGGGCGGCCGGTCGACCTGGCCATGCTCCTCGACGGGTTCCTGGGTCGCCTCGAGGTCCGCGTCGGGGCGCTGCGCGCCGGTCGCTTCGATCTCGCCGACTGGAACGCCCGCCAGGTGACGACCGGCCGCACCGTCGACCTGGTGCTCCCGGACGGGTCGAGCGAGCGCCTGCGGGCGCTCGGCGTGGACGCAGCGTCGGGCGGGCTGGTGGTCGAGGACGGTCAGGGCGGCGAGCGGACCGTGGTCGTCGGCGAGATCCGCCACCTGCGTCTGCCGGCCGCCGCCGGGGCCGGGGTGTAACGGGATGGCCCGGCCGGTGTTTGGAAGGGAAGGCGGCACGGCAGCGCGTGGCGCGACGGTGACCCGGCTGGACCGGGACCGTCCGCTCGTGGAGGCGGCCCGTCGCGACCCCGAGCGCTTCGAGGCGCTCTATCGCAGGTACCTCGCCCAGGTGTACAGCTACGCGTACTACGAGCTTGGCGACCATCACGATGCCGAGGACGCCACGGAGCGCACGTTTCTCGACGCGCTCGGCAACCTCCACCGGTTCGAGGAGCGCGCGCGCCCGGAGGATGGCGACGGCGCGTCCACGTTCCGGGTCTGGCTGTTCCGGATCGCGCGCAACGTGGTGGCCAACCAGCGCCGCGGGCGCCGCCGCCACCCGGTCGCACCCCTCGAGGCCGCGGGGCTGCTGGCGAGCGGCACGAACGTGGAGGCTGAGGCCGTCCGCAGGGACGAGGTGACGGCCGCGTGGCGGGCGATCGGGCGGCTGCCGGCCGACCGGCGGCGCGTGCTCGTCCTGCGCTTCGTCGAGGAGATGTCGACGCCCGAGATCGCGGGTGTCCTGGGACGATCCGAGGGAGCCGTGCGCGTGCTGCTGCATCGCGCGCTCCGGTCGATCGGCGGCGAGCTGAGCGGGGATCGAGGATGACCTTCGGTGACCGCGAGGTGCCGGACGTCGAGGCGCTTCGCACGGATCGCTACCTGGACGCGCTGCTGGCGGCAGCCGAGCGGAGGGCGACGGACGTGCCGTCCGGGGCGGAGCTGGATCCGGCCATCCGCCTCGCGGCCACCCGGCTGGCGCGCGATCTCGTCCGGGTCCATCCCTCCTTCCGCTTCGAGGACCGGCTGGCGGCTCGGCTCGGCGAGGCGGCGCGCGCGATGCGCTGGCGGGCCGCAGCGGGCGGCAGCCAGACCTCCGCACCACGGGCATTCAGCCGCCGACCGGCGGTCGACCCTCACCTGGCGAAGGTCGAGGGCGACCAGGACGCGCATCGAACCGGGCGGAGTGAAGCCATGGACCCGCTGGATCCGGTCGACCCGCGCCATGTCCGCCCGCTCCTCGTCGGCGGCGCCCTGACGTCCGCGGCCCTCGCCGGGGCCGCCTGGGTCGCATGGCGGCGGTCGCGGCCCGCGCCCCGCTCACCGATGGCGCGCGCCGTCCGGGCCGCGCGGCAGGCGCGCCTCGTCCGGGGGCTGTCCTGATGCCGATCAAGCTGCCCTCCTTCCGCTCGCGTCGCGAGTCGTACCCGCCGGACCTGTGGACGAAGTGCCCATCGTGCGCCGAGATGCTCTTCAACAAGCAGCTCGACAAGGTCATGCGCGTCTGTCCGACCTGCGGCCACCACTTCCGCCTCTCCGCGGCGATGCGTCTCGAGCAGCTCCTCGACCGCGACACGTTCCGGGAGCGCGACGCCGGTCTCCAGTCGGTCGACCCCCTCGGGTTCGTGGACCAGAAGCCATACCCGGACCGGGTGGCGGCCGCGCAGGTCGCGACCGGGATGCGCGATGCCGCCGTCTGGGGCACCGGGGCGATCGACGGCCGGCCGGTCGCCATCTGCGTCATGGACTTCGGGTTCATGGGTGGCTCGATGGGCAGTGTCGTCGGCGAGAAGGTGACTCGCGCCGCGGAAGCGGCGCTCGCCGAGCGGCTGCCGCTCGTGGTCGTCTCCGCCTCGGGCGGTGCGCGGATGCAGGAGGGCACGCTCGCCCTGATGCAGCTGGCCAAGACCGTGGCGGCCCTCGAGCGCCTCAAGGCCGGCCGGGTGCCGTTCCTCAGCGTCATGAGCGACCCGACGACCGGCGGGGTGTTCGCCTCGTACGCCGTCCTCGGCGACGTCAACGTCGCCGAGCCCAACGCGCTGATCGGCTTCGCCGGAGCCCGCGTGGCGGCCGGGACGATCAGCCAGGAGCTGCCGCCGGGCTTCCAGCGCTCGGAGTTCCTGTTCGAGCATGGGTTCGTCGACCGCATCGTGACCCGCGCGGGTCTCCGGGACGAGCTGTCCGCCCTGCTGCGGTATCTCACGCCCGCCAGCATCGCCGTCCCCGGCGAGGCGATGGACGCACTGATGCTGCCGGCGTTTCGCCCGCTCTCCTTCCTGTCGGCGCTCGCCGACCGGGTGATCCCCGAACCCGACGACGAGTCCAACGGCCACCGGCCCGATGTCCAGGGCCCAGTGTCCCAGGCTCGGCCAGCTGCGACCGGACCCGCTGCGGCCGCGCCGTCCGCCGCCCGCCCGACCCCGACACGCCGGCCCGACGAGGCGGAGACCGGACGTGCTTGACCCGCAGCTCGCCAACGGGCCGCTGATGCCGTCGCCCGTCGAGGCGGACGCCGACCCGACGGCGGCGGTCTGGGCCCGCGTCCAGCTGGCCCGCAACCTCCGCCGCCCGAGAACGCTCGAGCTGGTCGCCGAGCTGGCCGACGAGTGGGTCGAGCTGCACGGCGACCGCGGCTTCGGGGACGACCCGGCGGTCGTCGCCGGCTTCGCCCGGATCGGGGACCGGCGGGTTGCTGTCGTCGGCCAACAGAAGGGCGCCGACACCGAGGAGAACATCCGGCGCAACTTCGGGATGCCGCACCCGGAGGGCTACCGCAAGGCGATGCGGGTGATGGAGCTCGCCGAGCGGTTCGGGCTCCCGGTCGTCTCGTTCGTCGACGTCCCGGGGGCCCATCCGGGGCCCGAGTCCGAGGAGCGCGGGATCGCCGACGCGATCGCGCGGTCCATCGGGCTGATGACCCGGCTGCGCACCCCGATCGTGTCCGTCATCACGGGCGAGGGCGGGTCCGGCGGTGCGCTCGCGATCGCCTGCGGCGACGTGGTGATCGCGCTCGAGAACGCGGTCTACTCGGTGATCAGCCCCGAGTCGTGCGCGGCGATCAGGTGGCGCGACGCCGCCGCAGCGCCGCAGGCGGCCGAAGCACTCCGCCTCACGGCGCCCGACCTCCTCGAACAGGGTGTGGTCGACGAGATCGTGGCGGAGCCCATCGGCGGTGCCCACAAGGACCCCGCGGGCGCGGTGGCGGCCGTGAAGGCGGCGGTGACGTCGGCGTTCGACGGGCTCCGGGGTCTCGATCGCGCCGAACTGCTGGCGCAGCGGCGGCAGCGTTTCCGGCGGCTGGGGCGGTTCACCGAGGCGGCGTAGAGGGCCGAGCGGCCTGGAGTTGTTCTGGGGGCGCCGC
>JACDAV010000180.1 GCA_013695255.1 Chloroflexota bacterium | reverse complement strand
AGGGCGTCGATGCGGACCTTCATCAGCTCCTCGGCCGAGCCTGCCGCCGACGAACGGACCGCATCCGCCGAGACGACGGGCGAGGTCTCGAGCAGCAGGCGCTGGAGCGTCCAGTCGCCGCCCTTCTCGACCGAGCTCGGGACTCCGGGCAGCGGGGTGATCGAGCCGAAGCTCCCGCCGCCGCCCCCGAACTCGAACGAGGTGACGTAGTGCTCAACGCCGTCCGTGTAGGCGGCGAAGGTCGTCGTTCGCAGGAGGTTGACGGCGCCATTGGGTCCGATCAGGCCGCCGCAGGCGGCCATCGGGCCGGCGGTCAGGGCGATGGCCACGAGGGCGCCCGAGAAGGCAAGACCGAGTCGTCGCATGATCGGGACCTCTTGGCGAACCGGCCGATCGCGGGCCGGTCGATGGCGGCTAGACGGTCGCCGCGTTCGGAAGTTCCTCGCGATCCCGGCAGCGTTCTGCCCGCGGCAGTGCGCGGACGCCCGGCACGCCCGTGTCCGGTATGCCATCCTGCCGCCGATGCGCCTGCACCCGAATCCCCCGCGCCTGATCACCGTCGGGCTTGCGGTCGCGCTCCTCGCCGTCGGCGCGATCCTGGCGTTGCCGGTGACGCCGGCCCTCGAGCTCCTCGACCCGCTCCGCGACCTCGCCGGAAACTACGGCCTGCGGCTGGACCGCGAGCTCGGCCATCTGTGCCTCTTCGCCGGCGACGTGCTGCTCATCGCCGGCAGCCTCCTGCCGGGGATCTGACCGATGAGCCGGACGAACTTCGCACCGACCGCGCGGACGATCATCGTCGCGCTCGTCCTTGTCGTGGTCGGCCTGCTCGGGACGTACGGGACGGTCGTTCCGGACCTGGTCGGGGTGATCGCGCTGATCGGGGCCGGGGCACTGCTGCTGCTCGGCATGGTGGTCCGCGGCATCTGAGCCGCCGCTCAGGCGACGGCGGAGCGCTCGCCGGCGAGCCTGCGGTACGTCATCAGCGCCTGGGCGACGACCTGGTCCATGTTGTAGTAGCGGTAGGTCGCCAACCGGCCGACGAACGCGACGTCCGCCGTCCGCTCGGCCAGCGCGCGGTACCGCTCGTACAGGGCCTCGTTCTCGGGCCGAGGGATCGGGTAGTACGGGTCGCCGTCGGCGCGGGGGAACTCCCGGACGATCGTCGTGCGGGGGTGAGCCTGGCCGGTCAGGTGCTTGAACTCCGTCGTGCGCGTGTACGGCACCGCCGTCTCGTCCGGCTCGTTGACGGTTCCCACGGGGAGCAGCTGCCGGACGTCGTGGGTCTCGAACCGGAACTCGAGGGACCGGTAGGGCAGGGGACCGAACCGCCGGCCGAAGAACTCGTCGACCGGACCGGTGAAGACGACCGGCCCCGAGCGCAGCGATGCGGGCAGCTCCCGGAAGTCGGTGTCGAGCGAGACGTGGATGTTCGGGTGGTCGAGCATTCGGGCGAACATTGCCGTGTACCCCTCGCGAGGCATCGCCTGGAAGCTGTCCGTGAAGTAACGGTCGTCGCGGTCGGTCCGGACCGGGATCCGCGACGTGACGGATGCGTCGAGCTCCGATGGGTCGAGACCCCATTGCTTGCGCGTGTAACCGCGGAAGAAGAGCTCATACAGCTCGCGTCCGACTCGTGCCACGACGGCATCCTCGGACGTCCGGATGCGCGGCGCGGTCTCGGCGCGCTCTGCGAACCAGGCCTCGAGCTCGTCCTCGCCGAGTGACAGGCCGAACAGCCGATTCACGGTGTCGAGATTGATCGGGATCGGCACCAGCCGGCCCCGGACTCGGGCCAGCACGCGGTGCTCGTACGGGCGCCAGTCGGTGAAGCGCGACAGGTAGTCGACGACCCGTTCCGCGTTGGTATGGAAGATGTGCGGCCCGTAGCGGTGCACGAGGATGCCGGCCTCGTCGTGCTCGTCGTAGGCGTTGCCACCGACGTGCGAGCGGCGATCGATCAGGAGCACGCGCTCGCCGAGCCCGCGAGCGAGTCGCTCGGCGATCGTGCTTCCGGCGAAGCCGGCGCCGACGACGACGCGGTCGACCTTCACCGGCGGGACGAGGCTCGTCCGGCCACGGCCGAGACCATCCCGTCCGGCAACGCCGCGAGCACCGGCTCGCGACGGGCGCCGTCCAAGACGTGGCTCCATCGCAGGTGCGGGAGGCAGACGAGGTCGGCCAGGGCCAGGGACACAGGAAGCGTTCCTCCGGGGCGCAGCGCATCGCGTCGTGGTTCGGGCCACAGCACCTGCGCCGTGGTTAGCCTGCGTGTGGACCCCTTGCGCGCCTCGCGAGCGGAGGTCGGCCCTCGTTGCGAAGTCGTGTCACGGGACCAGCGAGTCAAGCCAGCGATCAGGCGCGGCCCGCGCAAGCAAGCTGCAACCGCGGTCGCGGAAGGGGACGTTCCCGTGTTGCACGCTGACGCCCAGACTGGGCGCGCACAAGCAGGCAATTCAAGCGAGCGACGCCACCCGGTGGCGTTGGCAGAGGTCGATCCGCATGCCAGGGGCGCTGGTCCGGGCGCTCGGTACCGCGGGGTCCGGCGGCCTGGGGGAGACAACGCCGTGGAGAATCGACCGCTCGTCCTGGTGGCCGACGACCAGCCGGCCATCACCAAGCTCGTGTCGATCACGCTGGAGGCCGATGGCTTCCGGGTCATGACCGCCCCGGACGGCCCCACCGCCCTGGTGCAGGTCAGCGAGGCTCATCCGGACGTGCTGCTTCTGGACATCATGATGCCCGGCATGTCCGGGATCGATGTCCTGCGGGAGGTCCGCGCCCATCACCCGGTGCCGGTGATCCTCCTTTCGGCGCGCTCGTCGACGGCCAGCGTCTCAGAGGGTCTCGACCTCGGGGCGGACGACTACGTGACGAAGCCGTTCCACCCGACGGAGCTCAGCGCGCGCGTCCGGGCGGTGATGCGCCGAGCGCGGCGGGGCATGTTGACCGGCCGGCGGCAGATCGGTGCCGCGGAGGTGGACATCGATGCCCGGCTCGTGACCCTGGCCGGCAGCCCGGTCCGGATGAGCCGGAACGAATGGCTCCTGCTCGAGCTGTTCCTGGCCAACCAGGGCAGGATCCTCCTCCACCACGAGATCCTCAGCCACGTGTGGGGCCCCGAGTACCGCGATGAGGTGGCCTATCTCCGCCTGTGGATCGGTCAGCTGCGCAGAAAGCTCGGCGTCCCCGCCTGGGAGGAGGGCATGGTGCGGACGGTGCAGGGCCTGGGATACGTATTCGATCCCGGCAACGAGGTGCCGCGGATGCAGTCCCGGCGCCCGCGTCGGACGAGCGTCACCGCTCCCGACTGATCAGCGCTCTGCGCCTCGGAGATCGACAGGCGGCCGGTCCCCGGTTCAGGGTCGCTCGACTCGCACGTCGTCGAAACCGGCTTCCACCAGGTTGTCCGCCCCGCCGTCGGTGACCGAGAAGCCGATCCGCACCGTCCTGCCCGCCCATCGGGCGAGATCGATCCGTGCCGTGGCCCAGGCGGCGTCGACACCGCCGGCGGCGCCCGACTTCTGGAAGACCACGGTCCGCGTCCCGTCCGGCGCCTCGATCCAGGCGCGCAGGCTGTCCTGCGTCGTGGAAGCGTAGTGGGTGCCGAAGAACCACCGGAACGTGAGGTCTCCCGGTGCCGCCGGCAGGGGGATCGTGACCGACCGGACCGTCGACGTGCCGCCGTCGACGTCATTCGCGCTGGCGGTGCTGCCGAGCGCCGCACCCGTGACCATCAGGTAGCGGCCCGAGGTCGCGCTGCCCAGCTGCTTCGGGCGGCGGCTCACGGATGTCGCGACCGGGTCACCGCGCTGCCAGGCGCCCGTCGTGGCCGTGTCCGTGCCGTTCGGATCCCGACGCCAGAAGCGCGAGATCTCGAGATCGTCGTTGAACGGGCCGCAGTGTGTCGTCCGGTAGGCCGTCCCGAGGGTCCGCCAGGCGCAGTCGCCATAGGTCATGAAGTACAGGAGCGCCGACCGGTTGCGGGCCGTCTGCGGGGCGATCTGCTCGTCCGCCGGGTAGTGGTCGCCCCACACGGTTCCCTGCTCGGGCGGATAGAGCTCCCAGGTGAAGGAGAAGATGCGGTGTCGCCCGTACATCCAGTCGATCTGGTCGCCGTCCGTGACATAGAGCGCGCTCGACTGCTTCGCGACGTAGCCGTTACGGGACGCCTGACCCTTGGCGAAGGCGACGAAGGCGCGGTAGTCGTCGCTGGTCATGTCGACCGGGATGTCCGTGTAGGTGTAGCCGTACGGGAAGAGGATCAGCTCGCCGTTCGTGTGGAACGTGATGTGGGCGCGGATCTGCTGCTGGCCGTTGACGACGCGGCTGTTGACGAAGTCGCGCATGACCCGCGTCTCCGGGGCCGAGAAGGGCTCCGGGCCGCGATAGGTGATGCTCGACCGGTCGCCGGATGAGCCGCCGCAGCACGCCCATCGGTAATCGTAGTTCCGGTTGATGTCCGTGCCGACGTAGCTGGAACCGGCGTTCGGTTGACGGTTCTTGCGCCACGCGCGATACGGGCCGCGCGGGCCGTCCGGGTCGCCGGTGAGGTCGTACTCGGCGCCGTCCGGGTTGAGCGCGAAGACGATCCAGATTTCCCGGTAGCGAATGATGCTCGTGACGGCGGTGTCCGTGCCCCAGCCGTCGGCCAGCTGGCCGAGCAGGTAGAGGGTCTGCTCCAGCCCCATGTGCTCGCGGGCGTGATGCAGCGAGTCGAACAGGATCTCCGGCTCGTTCTCGTCGACCTTGACGTTGTCGCTGATCTTGGCTGCCCAGATCTCGCGGCCCTCGTACGACTTGCCCATCGAGAAGACGTCGACGATGTCCGGGTGGGCCGCCTCGACCGCCTTGATCTCGGCCACCATCTCGCGGTAGCTGTGGTACCGGGCGTCGTAGGAGGGGAACTCCGCCGCGGCGGCGGTGGAGCCGCCGCCGGCCGGGGCGACGGCGCCACTGGCGGCGATGGCGAGGACGAGCGCGCCGAGCGTGCGGCGACGGGAGAGGCGAGTGACGGATCGCATGGGCCCGAGGGTGACGGCGGCCGGTGCGTCTCCGCAACCCCTCCACCGGCCGGGCTCGGCCCGTACGAAGGGACCATGCTCCGGGTTCCTCGCCGTCCGGCTACGAGCGGGAGTGGTGTCCCTCCGGACCGCCCATCAGCCGGCGAAGGCGGCCGAGCATTCGGCCGCCCGCATCGGCGATCGGGCCGGGCTGGTCAGCGAGCTGGGCGAGGGTGCGGCGGGCGAGTGCCACGTCAGCACCGGCGATCGCGGATCGAGCTGGAAGACGGCTGACGGAGGGCGCGGGACGCGCCGCCATCTCGATGGCCATGGTTTCCCCTTGCGATGGAACCGAGGCGGGTGAGCCACCCCGGTGGACAGGTTCGTTCGGACTCTAGCGCAGGGTCCGTCGATCCGTCCCGCTCAGATGGACCATGGTGTCGTAATCCTGTAGTTGCCGGTGCGCCGCGGCACCTCGAAGGCTCAGTCCACGAGAAGCTGGTCCACGGGCGCGAAGTCGTCGGTCAGAACGGTCGCGCCCTCCGTCAGCCGATCGAGGGCCGCCCCGTCCGAGAGGATTGCGACGCGCCCGCCGTCTCGCGCCTGCAGCCGGCGCCCGAGCGAGGCCAGGTCGAGCGGGTCGTGTGACCCGAGGAGGACCACGTTGCCGCCGGTCTGGCCGGCGAGCGTCGACGGCGCGGCGATGACGACCACGTGCTGCCAGATCGTGCGCAACGTCGCGATCTCCGCCCGCACGAACTCCTGGCGCGGGCCGTCGATCAGGTTCATCAGGTAGCGGCCGTCCGGGCGCAGCGCCCGATCGACCTCGACCAGGAACTCGCGGGTGGTCAGGTGCCATGGGACCGACAACCCGCCGAAGGCATCGCCCACGACGAGGTCGACGCTGGCCGTCGGCACGCCGGCGATGCCCAGCCGGGCGTCGCCAACGCGCACGGCGATCCGCTCCGTCGGCGCGAAGCCGAGCCGCTCCTGCGCGATCGCCACCACCTCGGCATCGAGCTCGAGGACGGTGTGGCGGCTGTCCGGGGCCGTCGCTGCGAGGTAGCGCGGAAAGGTGAAGCCTCCGCCGCCGATGTGGAGCGCCTCGAGTCGCTCCTGACGAGCCGCGACCAGGTCAGCCGACGCGTCGGCGAACCAGCCGACGTAGCGGAAGCCGAGCTCGGTCGGGTCCGCCAGGTCGACGAACGCGTGGCTGACCCGGTCGAGCACCAGCGTGCGGCCGGTCGGGTCCGTGGGCGACGTGACGACCTGCATGCAGAAGTAGGCGCTCTCCCGGTCGCACGGTTCCGGCGATCGGAGCGTCGCGCCGCCGACGAGCACCAGGCCGGCCACGGCCAGCGCTCCGCTGCCGATCGTTTCGCGCCCGCGCGCGCCCGCGATCAGGCCGATGCCGACGAGGACGAGCACGCCGCCGGCTCCGCCGATCAGCAGCCGGGTCGGGACGAGGCCGAGGAGCACGAACCCGGTCACGAAGGTCCCGCTGATCGCGCCGACGGTCGCGATCGCCGACAGGCGACCGACGAGCGAGCCGCTGGAGGTGAGGTCGACGAGGCTCGCCCGGACGATGAGTGGCCCGATCGCGGACAGGATCGCGGCCGGGGCGACGAAGCCCACCGCGGCCAGGACGACGATCGCCACCGGGTCGCCGCCCATCCCGAGCCCGCCAACGACGTCCACGACCGGCACCCCGGCCATGGCCGCAAGCCCGCCGGCCACGAAGGTGGGGCCCAGCAGTCCAGCCGGCTGGCCGCGATCGGCGATGCGGCCGCCGGCCCAGGCCCCGAGCGCGATGCCGGCCAGGATGACGCCGATGATCCCGCTGTAGGTGGTGAGCGAAACGCCCACGTACGGGGCGAGCAGGCGCCCGGCGGCGATCTCGAGGACGAGCACCGTGCCCGCGGCGAGGAACGTCAGCGCGGAGGCGAGAGCGGGTGAGAGCGCGACCCGGCCGGCTGGATCGGGCGTGGTCGGCATGGCTGCATGGTCGCAGGCCGATGGGCGGGGCGGGCCGGAATCGG
>JACDAV010000152.1 GCA_013695255.1 Chloroflexota bacterium | reverse complement strand
GCGTCCGAGCGGCCACTCACCGGGGTTCCCGGAGCCACCGCCGCGCCGCTTGGCGCCGGAACGCGCCCGGCCGTCAGGACGCCCGCGAGCGTCAGGCCAAGCACCGCCAGCAGCACGCCGCCGATCGATAGCGCGGCGGTCGACGCGGGGCGCCGATGGGATCGGCGCGGCCGATAGCCGGGGTTGCGGACCGTCACGGGCAAGAGGGTACGCGAGATAGGAGAACGCCCCGTTCGGGCGGGCGAACGGGGCGTAGGAGTGTGCATCGGTGGCGGACCCGACCGGATTCGAACCGGCGATCTCCAGCGTGACAGGCTGGCATGTTGGGCCGCTACACCACGGGTCCGTGCGGCGAGTGCGGAGGATAGCAGGTGCGCCCGGCGTTGTCGTCGATCCGCCGGGCCGGCGGCCCTCCTGCAATGGGCCGGTTCTGGCATCACGGGACGGGGCGCTACACTCCCGGCCCATGGCCCCGATCATCGATCTCCGCTCCGACACCGTCACCAGGCCCACGCCGGAGATGCGCCGCGCCATGGCCATGGCCGAGGTGGGCGACGACGTGTTCGGCGACGACCCGACGGTCATCGCGCTCGAGGAGCGGGCGGCGGAGCTGCTCGGCAAGGAGGCCGGGCTCTTCGTCCCGAGCGGCACGATGGGCAACCTCGTCGCGCAGCTGGCGCACCTCGGGCGCGGGCAGGAGACCATCGCCGGACGCGAGCACCACATCGTGCTGGACGAGGCAGCCGGGCATGCGGTCGTGGCGGGCACGAGCATCCGCCAGCTCGCCGAGCGCCCCGATGGGACGCTCGATCTCGACGAGCTGCGCGGCGCCTTCCGGGATCCGCTCGACGAGCACCACCCCGAGACCGGCCTCGTGGCCATGGAGAACACCCACGCCCATTCGATGGGGCAGCCGATCACCCCTGCCTACACGGCCCGGGTCGCGGCGATCGCCCACGAGCACGGCGTTCCGCTGCACGTCGACGGCGCCCGCCTCTGGAACGCCGCCGTCGCGCTGGAAATTTCCGGACGCGACCTGGCCGCGTCCGCCGACTCGGTCACGTTCTGCCTGTCGAAGGGGCTCGCCTGCCCGATCGGTTCCGTCCTCGTCGGATCGCGTGAGCTCATCCGGCGCGCGCGCCGCGGCCGGAAGCTGGTGGGCGGCGGGATGCGCCAGGTCGGTGTGCTCGCCGCGGCCGGGCTCGTGGCCCTGCAGGACGGCGCGGACGGGATGATCGAGCGCCTCGCCGAGGACCACGCGAACGCCCGACGCCTCGCGGAGGCACTCGCCGACCTCGACGGCATCGAGTCCGCCGGCGGCATCGCGCAGCCGGAGCCCGGTCGGCTCGACCCCGACCGGGTGCGCACGAACTTCGTCCTGTTCCGTGTCGCGCGGGACCGGGCAGCGTTTCTGGAGGCGCTCCGGGCGCGCGGCGTGCTGATGATCGATTACAGCCACGGTCAGGTCCGTGCCGTGACCCACCATGGCATCGAGGCCTCCGACGTCGACCGGGTCATCGCCGCCACGGCGGCGGCGCTCCACGAGACGGCGACCCGCCGCATCGCCGAGGCCACTCCCGCCTGATCCATCGTGCCGCGCGCCGGCGGACCGCCATCCTGCCCCAGTGCGGGCCGCGAGAGGAGTGCACGTGACCGCACCCAGCCCCGAGGTGGCGCTGACGCGCCCCGATCCCGCGGCCGACCCCGGCCCGCTCGACGAGCGGCTCTACGAGCTCGTGGAGGCGCGCTTCCGGCGGCTCGTCCGCGACAGCCCGGTGACGGCCACGTACCTGGGCATCCACACGGACGACGGGCGGCTGGGGGACGGCACGCGAGACGCTCTCCTGGGTGAGATCGACGCGGACCGACGGCACGTTGTTGAGATCGAGGCGCTCGATCCGGAGGGTCTGTCGGCCGAGGCGCTGGTCGAGCGTGACCTCGAGGTTCACAACGTCCGACGGACCATCTTCGACGGGGAGGTCCTCCGGATCTGGGAGCGACGGTCAACCGCGCTTGACACGGTGGGCGACGGCCTGTTCCTGCTGTTCGCCCGCGATTTCGCCCCCCTGCCCGAGCGCCTTGCCTCGATCGCGGGACGCCTCGAGGCCGTGCCGGCCTTCCTCGACCAGCACCGGACGCGAGCGGTGGTGCCGCAGGTGCGGCTGTGGCAGCAGCTCGAGATCGAGTCGGCGGGGGAACTGCCCTCGTTCCTCGACGAGATCGGCGCCGCGGCGACGGGTCTCCGTGAGTCCGACCGGCGGCGCCTCGCGCGCGCCTCGGAGGCGGCTCGCGCCGCGATCGGCGAGTACGGCCGGTGGCTGACCGAGTCGCTCGAGAAGGGCACGGACGAGTGGGCGCTCGGGCGCGAGCGGTACGACGAGCTCGTTGGGCTGCGCGCGTTCGACGGGCTCGACTCCGACGCGGTCCTGGCCATCGGCTGGCAGCAGCTCGCGGAGAACCGGGCGGCGCGGGCGGCAACGGCGCGCGAGATCGATCCGGACGTGGACGAGGCAACCGTCATCGACCGGATCAAGTCGGACCACCCGCCGACGTTCGAGAGCGCCCTCGACGCGTACCGCGAGGTCATGGTCCGGGCACGAGCGCACCTGATCGAGCGCGACATCGTGACCGTGCCCGATGACGAGCGGCTGGCCGTCGTCCCGACCCCGGAATACCTGCGCAACGTGATCCCGTTCGCGGCCTACTTCGAGCCGCCCAAGTTCGATCGCGACCCTTCCGGGATCTACATCGTCACGCCGGGCGTCGGTGACAACCCGACCGCGATGCGCGAGCACAACCGCAGCTCGATCAGCAACACCAGCATCCACGAGGCGTATCCCGGGCACCACCTGCAGCTGTCGGTCTCGAGCCGCCACCCGAGCCTGACCCGGCTGATTGCCGACGCGCCGGAGTTCGTCGAGGGGTGGGGGATGTACTCCGAGCAGATGATGCGCGAGCAGGGCTTCGACGACGATGCCAACTTCCGCCTGAACATGTACACGGACGCGATCTGGCGGGCGGTGCGGATCATCCTCGACATCCGGATGCACCGCGGCGAGGTCGGGGTCGAGGAGGCGATCCGCTTCATGGTCGAGCACACCTCGTTCGAGGAGGCCAACGCGCGCGCGGAGGTCCACCGCTATACCTACACCCCCACCTACCAGCTGTCGTACCTGCTCGGCAAGGTGCTGCTGCTCCAGCTGCGGGCGGACGAGCAGCGCCGGCTCGGCGACCGGTTCAGCCTCCGGGCGTTCCACGACGCCCTGCTCCGGAACGGCTCGCTGCCGATCAGCTTCCATCGGCGGCTGCTGGCCTCGGCGAACGGCTCCCACGCCAGCTGACCCCGGAGTGCTGGTCATCCCGGCGATCGATCTGGAGCGTGGACGGTCGCGCGTCGTCTTCTGGCCCGGCGCATCGGCCGGCGTGGGCGCGCCCACGGACCGGCCCGACGTCATCGCCGCCCGGTTCGTCGAGCAGGGCGCGGCGATGATCCACCTCGTCGACTTCGAGGGCGCCCGGCGTGGTGCGCCGGCCGCCGTCGACGCCATCGCGGCGATCGCCAGCCGGGTGGCCGTCCCGCTCCAGGTGGCGGGGGGTCTCGAATCGGCTGACGCGGTCCGGCTGGTCTTCGCGGCGGGCGCCACGCGGGCCGTGCTGGGCATGGACGTGGTGGATCAGCCGGCGATCGTGCGGGAGTGCGTCGAGGTGGCAGGTGACTGGCTGGCGGTGGGGCTCGATCCGCGGCCGGAGCGACTGGCGGCGTTCCCCTGGCGACGGCCCGCCATTCCAACCCTGCCGGAGCTCGTCGGAGAGCTCGCCGGACTCGGGGTTCGGCGCGTCGTCCTCGCCCACGGAGGGGTGCAGCCGGACGTCAATCTGCTCCATTCGCTCGTCCGCGCCTACGATGTGGAAGTTCTGGTCGCCGGTGGCGCATCGGACGTCGGAGGCATCCGCCGCCTCCGGGACGCCGGGGTGACCGGCGTGGTGCTCGGCGAGGCGCTCCTCTCCGGCGCGATCGACTTTCCCGCCGCCCTGGAGGCCGCCGCATGATCCGTCGCCCGCGCCCCCCACGGCTGACTGCCCTGCTGCCGGCGTCCGTCGCCCTGTGCGTGGCGCTGACGGCTTGCGTGGCCGCTGGCCCGGGGGCGGGCTCCGGAGCGGCAGGCAGCCCACGGGCCGCCAGCGGCTGCCCAACCGCCCAGCCGGATCCCCTCCCCGCCGGCGAGGAGCGGCTCGTCACCATCGAGACGGAGCTTGGCGCGATCCGGATCACGGTCAGCGCCGACCTGTCGCCGATCGCCGCCGGCAACTTCGTGGCGCTTGCGTCATGCGGCTACTACGACGGCGTCGTGTTTCACCGGGTGGTGCCGGGGTTCGTCATCCAGGGCGGCGACCCGACCGGCACCGGCGGCGGTGGGCCCGGCTACACGATCCAGGACGAGCCGGTCACGGCGACCTATCGTCGGGGCACGGTGGCGATGGCCCGCTCATTCCGACCCAACTCGCAGGGATCGCAGTTCTTCATCGTCCTCGACGATGAGGCCGCCGGGAGCCTCGCCAGCGCGAACACCTATGCGATCTTCGGCAAGGTGGACGAGGGCATGGAAACCGTCGACAAGATCGCCCAGGCCGCCGACGCCGAGAAGCCGAGTGACCCCGTCGCGATGACCGATGTCAGCGTCGCCACGCCCTGAGACACCAGACCGGAGGTAGGTTATGACCCGCGCCACGATCGCTACCGAGAAGGGCGACATCGAGGTCCAGCTCTATGCGCAGGACGCGCCCAGGGCCACGCAGAACTTCGTCGATCTGGCGAAGAAAGGCTTCTATGACGACGTCGTCTTTCACCGCGTGATCCCGGGCTTCGTCATCCAGGTGGGCGACGGGCAGTTCGGCAAGAAGTCCGCGCTTGAGCGCGGCAGGGTCGGGACGGGCGGTCCCGGCTACACCTTCGAGGACGAGCCGATCAAGGGCGACTATGTCCGTGGCGCGCTGGCCATGGCGAATGCCGGACCGAACACCAACGGCAGCCAGTTCTTCATCTGCCACCAGGACCTGACCGGCAAGCTGCCCAGGAACTACACGCTGTTCGGACAGGTCACCAAGGGAATGGACATCGTCGACGCGATCGTGTCCGCCCCGCGGAATGCCCGCGACCTCCCGGACGACCCGGTCGCGATCACCTCGGTGACAATCGAGGAGGAGTGAACCAGCCGACGCTCAGCGCTCCGGCGACGGTTATGCCGTGTATATGGTTTTGTCCGGAATGTGAAGGAACTTTCATCGCCCGGTGCGTCGAAGCCCTTGGCGTATCGGAGACGCCCCGCTACAGTTAGGCGGCTGCTTTATGCAGTCGCTGCCCCAGCGACAAGGTCATGGGTAGGTAGGGTCAGGGTAGTCGGTGCAGCCGACGTGATAGATGCCCTTGCCGCGATGGCAGAAGTTTCCGCCTCGGCGGTTGCTTTCACCGGGACAGCAACGGAGCGGCTCCTTCGGGAGCCGCTCCGGTTTGTTCTCCGGCAACTCCAGAAGCGCGATTCACCCCGATGAATGATCCCGGCGACGCCGTGGAGGCTCGTTACGCTGAGCTCGCCGAGCGGTTCGCCGGCGAGCCAGGGGTGACGCTGCCCGGCGCGGACGGCGGCCGGCGAGGATTCGGGGCCGACGCGCTCAAGGTCGATGGCCGGATCTTCGCGATGTTGGTCAACGGCCGACTCGTCCTGAAGTTGCCCCGGACGAGAGTTGAGGCGCTGGTCGCCGAGGGCGAGGGCGAACGCTTTGATTCCGGTCCTGGCCGGGTGATGCGGGAGTGGGTGGCGGTGCTCCCGGACTCGGCAGATCGGCTCGACGCACTGGCGGCGGAGGCGCTGGCGTTCGTGCGGTCGGGATCGCCACAGAAGAGCTGAGCGCCCCGCCCGGCAGCGAACAACATCAACTGGCGCCAAGTCTGGGGCCTGCATCCGCGATGAAGCCGCGTACTCGCATTGCGAGTATGATCGCTCCCGTGCAACCGGTGTCTCCCACGACCTACGCCCTGTTGGGTCTTCTTGGCGTCAGGTCGTGGACCGGCTACGAGCTCACCAGTCAGCTCCGTCGGAGCCTGCGGTTCGTCTGGCCGTCGTCCGAGGGACACCTCTACCGTGAGCAGAAGCGCCTGATCGACCTGGGCTGGGCGAGCGTCACGCGTGAGCCGGTCGGGAAGCGTCACAGAAACCGGTACACGATCACACCGGCAGGCAGGAGCGCGCTGCGCGAGTGGCTCCGCACCGAGCCGGCCGAACCTCGACTCGAGATCGAGGGGCTGATCCGGATGTTCTACGGCGATCAGGGCAGCGTCGAGGACATGGTCCGGTCGATGGACGCGACGAGCCGGATGGCGCGCTCGATGCTCGACACGCTGCTCGGATTTGTCGACGAGTACCTCGAGCCAGGCGGGCCGCTCGCGATGCTCGAATCGGAACTCGAAGGCGGTGGCCAGGAGCCCGGCGTGTTCCACGGCCGCCTCCAGTTCCCGGCGCGGCTCCATGTCGTGGCCCTCGTGCTCGATGTCACGACCGCGCTCCTGGCCGACATCGAGGCATCACTGAGGTCGGCGAGCGAGGAAGCTCGGGGCTGGCGGTCCACGACGGACGTGCGCCTCACGCCGCTGACGAGGAATCGGCTCACGAGGATCCGGGAGCGGCGGAGCGGCAAACGTCTGAGGGTTGACGTCCACTCGCAAAGCGAGTAGTTTCTGCTCGCAAGGAGAGCAGATCCTTGGAGCGAGCCACGATCGCAGCCGAGAGAGGGAAGATCCGCATGCAAAGCGCCGTCGACGACCTGCCGGTCGAATTGGAGGCCGGTGAGCTGAAGCTCCGCTATGCCGAGTGGGGTGCGATGGCGGTTCGCCATGCGCAGGTCCCTGCCGGCGCCGACATGTCGCCCATCCTCGAAGGCCTCCCGGATGACCGGTGCCCGAGTCCCCACTGGGGGATCGTGCTGAAGGGCTCGATTCACCTTCGCCACGCCGACGGCACGGAGGAGACCACCCGCGCCGGCCAGCTCTATCACTGGCCGGCGGGGCACACCGCCTGGACGGACGAGGACGCAGTCTTCGTGGAGTTCGGTCCCGTGGAGCCGATGCGGCAGTTCAGCGAGCACGCGAAGCTGAAGGTCGGAGGCTGATGGGGGAGCGAGTCGGAGTCGGGACCTACCGCTGCACCGTCATCGACGTCACCGACCTGGACGTGGGCTATCGGTTCTGGTCCGAAGTCACCGGGCTGGAGATCATCGGCAGGACCCCCGGTGGCTGGCACGGCCGCTTCGGCTATCTGGGCCACAAGGACCCGTGGAAGCACGACTTGATCCTCCATGTGGTTGACACGGCCAAGGGTGAGCCGGCGAACCGGGTCCACATCGACCTCACGCCGAACGAGGGGATGGACCGAGCGATCGAGCGGATCATCGCCCTCGGCGGAGCGGTCAAGAAGCCACCCTCGCTCTATCCGAGGCCGGGATCCCACGGCGACGAACCACCGGTCATCGACTGGGCCGTCATGCAGGACCCGTTCGGTAACGAGTTCTGCCTGGTCAGTGAGCTCACCGATGCGGAGATCCAGGGGGTTCTCGAGGCAACGCGGGCTGGCGCCTCCACCGACCACGAATGGCGGGTGGCCGCAGGACGGACGGCATGAGCAAGGTGCCGGTTCGACGGCCTGGGGCATGTGGCCTCAGCGACGAGGTCCGGGCGCTCGTCGGGCCGACGGGCACCCGTGCAGGGTGAAGGGTCGCAAGGATCGATCGTCGAAGGAAGGGTGGTAGGCCCTCACCAGCGACGTGTCATTCATTCTCGCGGCGGATTCAAGCCACGAGCCGACCGACACAGACCGTTGTGACGTAGCGATCGACGAACCTTCCGCCGAGGTCGGTTTCAACGACCGTTCTGATGTCGCTCAGCAGAGCCGCCCTCGTGCCAGCCCTGAGGGCCCTGTGGTTTGAGTACGTACGGAGGAGGCCGACCAGTTCCGATGCCGTGTAAGGCTGCTCCCAGCTGAATCGTCGCTCATCGACAACGTCGAACTGCCCGCTCTCGGCCATCTGGGTCCGGAGCCCGGCCAGCTCGGATTCTTCTGGCGGCATGTACGGCGGCCCTAGCTCTGGCGCGCGGCGCCGATAGGTGTCGCTGACGGCGCGGTAGTAGTCGACGTTGCTCGGTCCGAGGACATGGTCGTTCCGGACGAGGGCGAGGGTTCCATCGGGACGAAGCGCCCTCGCCGCCAGCCGGTATCGCACAGCGGCATCGACCCAATGGAAAGCCGTTGCCGAGACTACGACGTCGAAGGACGATGGGGCGACGTTCGCCTTCTCGAACCGAGCGGAAACGACGCGGACTCCTGGGTACGCCTCGAGCTTGCCCGCCAGGAATGCCGCCATGCGGGGCCCGGGTTCCAATGCGGTGATGACCAGGTCGCGACGCGCCAGCGGGATGGTCAGCTGACCAGTTCCCGCACCAACCTCGAGCGCGCGCGACCCGGGCCGGAGCTTGGCCAGCTCCAAAAGGGCATCAACCGCGGCCGCTGGATATCCCGGGCGATGCCGGTCATACAGCCACGGCGCTTGATCGAAGATGAGGCCGCTGACGGGTACGGCATTCGCTGCCACCGTCACGACCGCTCGTAGGCTGCCCGAACCCAGGCGACGACCTCGGCGTCGATCTCGGCCGGGTCGGCGATCCACACTGCATGGCTCGTCATCCCATTGGTCAACCGCAGCCGCTCGGTTGGCGGATCACCGCGGAGGGCAACGCCGAGCTCCGCCCGCTTCGCCGACGACGGCGTGAAGCAGGCGAACTGCTTCGATCGGCGGAAGCTGACCATCGTCTTCTTCGGGGCGATCACGACATCCTGGCCGAGCGCCTCGACGACCACGAGGAGGCGATCGTAGATCGGGCGCAGGGCGGCCTTCGGGCCGCTGAACAGGCCGGCAACGAGCTCGTCCTCGGCCGCCTTGCCGTAGCCGGTGTGCAGGAGCGCCAGCATGTTGGCGTAACCGTGGCTCAGGCCGTGGTCCCGCTTCAGGGCGGCGACGATCTGGCCGTGCTTGTCGAGTCCGAGACCGCGGACGGTCTCCTGCCATGACGCGAGCGAGCGGCCGGTCGTCGCCTCGAGGGTGGCCGGCATCGTGGCGAACTGCCTGAGCGGGTCGGTCATCGGACGTCCTCGTCGCTGGGGTGGGCATATGGACTCAATCGCGC